>NZ_CP030353.1:1262500-1435000 GCF_000876675.2 Novosphingobium sp. P6W | reverse complement strand
TAACCTGAAGGTCGCAGGTTCAAATCCTGCCCCCGCAACCAATCTTATACACAACACACCAACCATCCATCACACACCCCGCAAGCAATAGCTCGCGGGGCACTCCGCGTTGGCCCTTGCGCAACAGCGGCGTCCAACCGGCAAGGCCCTTCGAACAAATACGACAAGGCAAGCCGGCAGATTGGTCCCCGCCTGCGGGGATGACGATCAGGTGCGCGGAAACCCGTGCCGTATACCGCGCGCAGGGGCAACCTCTGCGCCGGGCGCAGTTCGAGCCACCGCTGTAGGTGAACTTGCCGATATCCCCGCCGCCCTGCCTCAGTCGCCTGCGGCCACCAGCATGGCGATCCCGGATGCCTGCGCCGCCGGGCCAGTCCGGGACGTGCCGCCCGACCAGTCGCCGTCGACCCCGGCCGTGCCCGAGGCGCTCGATCTCCACACGGCATCGGCATTTCCGCGCGCCCAGGCCATGAGTTCGCCGCGCTCAGACCCATCGGGCATGGCATCGAGAAGATGGCCGAGGTGGTACGCGAAGATGCCCTTGAACATCAGCCCGTCCGAGCCAATCGCGTCGACCGGCTCACGCAGGATTCCCTCCGGCGTTGAAAGGCCGCGCATCGCGGCCAGCGCGGTTTTCACTGCAACGGCGCGGTACGCGGGATCACCGGTGATCCCGGCCAGATCGTTGAGGCCGCCGATTAACACGCCCTGATTGTAGGTGAAGCGGGGCTGGCCATTGTTGCGGCACTGGGCGTCCAGTCCATCGTTCACCAGCCCATCCGCCCCGATCATCGACGATCCCTCGATCCATGACCAACTGCGCAGCGCCCAGTCCCGGTAGCCTTGCTGGCCGGTCGCCAGGTACAATTGGGTCGAGGCATAGAAGAGCAGTTCGTTGGTGATTGCGTTCTTGTAAGTGCGCGCGGGGTCCCACCACAGGCCGCCGCCGCAGCGATTGTCCCAATATCCGGCGACGAGGCGGCGGTAGGTCGAACCGGCGTAGTCCAGCAGTTCCGGATCGTTGTTACGCCGCCAGGCGTGGACGTTCGCGATGACCGCCCACAAGGCGTCATCGTTGAGGTAGAGGCCAGTGCGATTACGCACCGCAGCGTCGATCTGGTCGCCCCACCGCTTGTCCCCGGTTCGCCGCTCATGGTCGATCAGGACGTCGACGGCAACGAAGCGCTGCCACGCCTCGATCCCGTTCCAGCCCCCCGGCTTGGCCCATTCCTGGTCCAGATATGCCGCTGCGACCTGGGAGCGGCGCGGCGGGGCGGCGTCCGGGCCTGCTCGATCCTCTGCGTGGAGAGGAACGGCGCCCATTACAAGCAGCAGTCCGACAAGAATACGAGGCGTCACAGTGCGCATGGTAGCAAGCAGTCTCCAGCCGGAAGGCCCCCTTTGCGCTGGCGGCGCAAGGCAGCGCGATGCACGGCGCAGACTGCCCCGGCCATCGGACACTGGGCCATAGAGATGCCGGCGAGGAAGGGAAGGCCCGCTGCGCTGTGCCCACAAGAACACACGATATTAAGGCTAATTTATCGGTTTGCGGACTAATTGCCGGGCTCGTGTACGGGGTTTTCCAGCATGCAGACGGGGGGTCGTCGATAAAAATATGTGGTTTCCAAGACTTAGAACCATGCCGATGACGACCCGGCGATTCGAACCATCTCGCGGGGCCGACCCGCACCGGTCCGGCCCGCAAATACGGGAATACCCCCTACCCAGCCGACCACCCTGTTTCCCGCAAATCGAAGAAATTTCCGCCCTCGCGCCCCGTCGCCAGGTTCGGACCTGTGAAAGTCCCATGATGTCCGTCCGCATTGCCAGCCATGCCGCCCTGATCTGCGCCGCTCTCGTCAGCGTGCCCGTCCATGCGCAGGAGCAGGTGGGCACCGGCCCTGCCGCGACAGGCGACGACGATATCCTCGTGACCGCCCGCAAGCGCGAAGAACGCGCGATCGACGTGCCGATTGCGATCACCGCCATCAGCGGCGCACAGCTTGAAAAGCGCGGCGCCCGCAACCTTGCCGACTTCCTGCAGGAAGCGCCCGGCGTGGGCATCTACGACGGCGGTTCCGCGCTGGGCACCAAGATCACCATTCGCGGCATTTCGGCCTCGCTCGGTGCGAACGAGAACGGCTTCTATCTCGACGACCTGCCCTTCACCGGGGTGAGCGTGCCGATCAGCCCCGACGTGCGCGCCTGGGACCTGGACCGCGTCGAAATCCTGCGCGGACCGCAGGGCACGCTGTTCGGCGAAGGCTCGATGGGCGGCACCGTGCGTATCCTGACGCAGGGCGCCAACCTGGACGAGTGGGAGGCCAAGGGCCTCGGCTTCGTATCGGACACCAAGGGCGGCGGCACCAATGCCGGCGCCAAGGGTGCCTTCAACGCGCCGGTCATCCCCGGCGTGCTGGCCTTTCGCGTCGCCGGCACGCATGAACGCTACCAGGGATGGGTAGACAACAGCGCCGCCCGCAAGACCAACGTCAACGACCATACATACGACACTTTTCGCGCCAAGATGCGCTTCGATCCGGTCGAAAACCTGTCGATCACCGGCAGCTACTGGCTGTCCAAGTCCGACTTCCCCGGCGGCGGATCAAGCGCGCGAGACGATGGCCAGCAGTCGCGTGCGACGGTGCCTTCCAGCAGCAGCCGGCTTGAACTCTACGGCGCGACCGCTCGCTACGACCTGCCCGGCGCGCAGCTGTTCTATGCCTTTTCCCACAGCGACTTCACGCTGCCGCAGCAGGCGACGACGGTGCGCGGCCCGATCAACGTCCTGATCGACATTGGCGTGGAATCGCATGAACTGCGCATGGCATCGACTGGCGATGGTCCGCTGCAATGGACGGTCGGCGGTTACTTGCGCAATGCCCAGCGCAACGACAGCGTGCTGTTCGCCTTCGCCGGCATCGACAACGATGCCGAGCTTCGCACCCGCGCCCGCGCGCTGTTCGGCGAGGCAACCTACACCCTGCCCGGCGTGCCCGTCGACCTGACCGCAGGCCTGCGCTATTTCGAGGACCGCCTGCGCGGCTTCGAGGCAAATTCGGGTGTCGTCACCGATCAGCCGGGTGATACCTACAAGTCCTGGAACCCGCGCTTTTCCGTGGCCTGGCACCCGCAGGCGGACATGACGATCTATGCCAGCGCCGCCAAGGGCTTCCGCTCAGGACAGATCCAGCCGACCGTGCCGCTCGCACTCGGGCCGGTCTACGGGGTCGACCTGCCGGCCACGCTCAGCCAGGATTCGATCTGGACTTACGAGGTCGGCGCCAAGGCCGACCTGCTGGGCCGCAAGGTGACCGTGGAAGCCGCGCTGTTCTACAGCGACTGGAAGGACGTGGCGGTGCGTATCCCGATCCCGGGAACCTCGTTCAACGGCCTCATCAACTCCGACGGCACCCGTACCAAGGGCGCCGAACTGAGCATTACCGCGCGCCCGGTTCCCGGCCTGACGCTGGCGGCGAGCGGCGCTTATGTGGACGCGGAATATATCGGCAATGTCGCAGGCACCGGGATCGTGAAGGGCGCCGCCGTCGACGATGTCGCCAAGTTCACCGCCAACGCCTCGGCAGACTATACCGCCGTGCTGTCGGACATGGCGCAGCTGTTCGCGCGGGTCGACTGGCAGCACAGTTCGCCGCGCCGCAATTCGTCCTACGCCAGCTTCCTGCCGGGCGACAGGATCGACCGGGTGGACGCCCGCATCGGCCTGGACCTGGCGCAGGTGACGCTGGCGCTCTTTGCCGAGAACCTGACGAACGAAAATGGCGCCACCAGCTTCCGGCAGGTTCAGGCGCTTGCCCCCGGCGTGCTCGACATCACGTCGAACCGCCTGCGTCCGCGCACGCTGGGGATCGAGGCCAGCTTCCGCTTCGGCGGCCCTGCCCGCTGAATCAATGCGGGGAGGCACGGCTGCCCGTACCTCCCCGCCACTGACGATCAGACGTTGGCGACCACGACCGCGCGGGTGTTGAGGTAGTTGTCGAGCGCCTCGGGGCCGCCCTCGGTGCCGTAGCCGGAATCCTTGATGCCGCCGAAAGGCAGCTCCGCCGAGGCTGCCGCCGGCGTGTTCACCCACAGCATCCCCACTTCGACGCGCCGCGTCAGCAGGTCCGCATTGGCGAGCGAGCGGGTGAAGGCATAACCCGCCAGCCCGAACGACAGGCGGTTGGCCTCGGCGATGGCTTCCTCCAGCTTGTCGAACCCGCGAATGCCGGCGACCGGGCCGAACGGCTCGTCATTGAACAGGCGGGCATCGAGCGGCACGTCGTTCAGGACGGTCGGCTGCCAGAAGTTGCCGGTCTCGCCGATCCGGCTGCCCCCGGCGAGGAGCGTGGCGCCCTTCGCCACCGCGTCCTGCTGGAATTCAGCCATGGCGGACAGGCGGCGCGAATTGGCGAGCGGCCCCATCTGGGTGCCCTCTTCCATGCCGTCACCCACCTTGATACCGCGGGCAAGGTCGGCCAGCGCTTCGGCGAACTGCTGCTTCACGCTGTTATGAACCAGGAAGCGCGTCGGCGAGATGCACACCTGCCCGGCGTTGCGGAACTTGGCGCCGCCCACGCTCTTCACCGCAAGGTCGACGTCGGCATCCTCGCAGACGATCACCGGGGCGTGGCCGCCCAGTTCCATCGACACCCGCTTCATGTGCTGCCCGGCAAGGCCCGCCAGCAGCTTGCCCACCGGGGTGGAGCCGGTGAAGGTGATCTTGCGGATGATCGGGCTGGCGATCAGGTATTCCGAAATCTCGGCGGGATCGCCGTAGACCAGGCCCAGCACGCCTTCGGGCAGGCCGGCATCCTGGAACGCCTTGATAAGCGCCGCCGGGCTGGCCGGGGTTTCTTCAGGTGCCTTGACGATCATCGAGCAGCCCGCCGCAAGACCGGCGCCGATCTTGCGGACCACCTGGTTGATCGGGAAGTTCCACGGCGTGAACGCGGCGACCGGGCCGACCGGGTCCTTGATGACCATCTGTCGGATCGCAAGGTTGGTACGGTGCGGGACAAGGCGGCCGTAGACACGGAAGCCTTCCTCGGCGAACCATTCGATGATGTCGGCGGCGGCCATCGCCTCACCCTTGGCCTCGGCCAGCGGCTTGCCCTGTTCCTGGGTGAGCAGCAGGGCAATGTCGCCCGCGCGCTCACGCATCAGGGCGGCGGCCTGCCGCATGATCTTGCTGCGCGCTGCCGGAGTGTAATCGCGCCAGATCTCGAAACCGCGCTGCGCTGCATCCAGCGCGCGGTCGAGGTCCGCCTTGCTCGCATGGGCGACGCGGCCGATTTCCTGTCCGGTCGCGGGGTTCTGTACTGCCAGCGTGCGGCCATCGGCAGCATTCTGCCAATCGCCATTGATGAAGAGCTGGGTGTCCAGATAGGCCATTCGATACGACTCCATGAGTTTGCCGAAAGCCGGCGATCCTGCGGGAACGTTCCGGCGCGGCGGGGATCACGGCGCTATATCGGAAGCCTCCGGCGCGGGCGCAACCGCACGGAGGAACGTTGCGTGACGAAAATGCGCACCGCCGCTCAGCTGCGGCGGAACCTCATCGCCCAGACCACGGCCAGCACCGGCGCGCCCAGCGCGAGCCACGAAAGGACATCGCGCAGGCCATCGCCGGTAAGCGCGGCGATCAGCCCCAACAGGCTAAGCACGGCCAGAACGACCGGGACGGCGAACACCTGGCGTAGAGATTGCTTCGGCCGCTTCATGACGGCGCTCCTGCCGTGCCGCCGGTCTCGACCTCACGAACGTGCGCCTCGACCGAAGTCTTGCGCTTGCCGAGCCACAGGTAAAGGCCGCTGCCCAGGATCACGATCGTGAAAAGGTCCAGAACCGCCCAGAGGATCTTCAGCGGCAGCCCGCCATAGTCCCCGAAATGCAGCGGCTGCGACAGCGCCAGCGCCTGGTTGTACCACGGCATCGGGCGCGCATCGGTGAACGCCCCGGTCTCGGCATCGATCAGCGCCGGGGTCAGCAGGCGCTGGGTCAGCGGCGTATCGCCCTGAAAGAACACCGCGTAGTGGTGCTTCGAACTGAACGCCCCGCCCGGAAAGCCGATGAACTGCGGGCTGGTGCCCGGCAGCGCCTTGCGCGCCTGCGCCATCGCCTTGTCGAGCGACACGTAGCGCGAACGCTCCAGCGCGGGCTTGCCGGCATAGGCGCCGGTCATCGCGGCCAGTTCGCGGCTCTGCCATACCCGGTTGATCGGCGTCGCCAGCGTGTTCACCACGCCGGTAAGCCCCACCACCAGCGTCCAGGCCAGCGCGGCGATGCCCAGCAGGTTGTGATAGTCGAGCCATTTCAGCCGAGTGCTGCGCGAGGTCCGCAGCGTACCGAAGGCAATCTTGCGCATGAAGGGCGCGTAAAGGACCACGCCCGAAACGATCGCGGCGGTGAACAGCAGCCCCATGAACCCCAGGAACAGCATGCCCGGCAGGCCTAGGAACATGTCGGTGTGAAGCTGGAGCAGGAAATGCATCACCCCGCTCTCGTCCGCCTGCGACACCAGCTTGCCGGTGGACCGGTCGAGTACGAGGACCGTCATCTGCGCAGAGGGCGAATCCGGGCGCGGCGCGGTGGTGACGGTCATCAACGGTCCGTCGTTGTCGAAGGCCATGAACGCGGCTACCTCGCCCGGCCGCTCGGCAATCGCGATCTTCAGCATCGTGTCGAGCGGCAGCAGGCCCGGCGTGTCGGACGACGAGCCTACACCCGGCATGCCCACCTGCGGCGGCCCTTCGGTGAGCACATCGATCTCATCGTGGAAGATCAGCGGCAGCCCGGTCAGGCACAGCATCAGCAGGAACAGGGTGCAGACGAGGCTCGTCCACTTGTGCACCAGATACCAGGCTCGTATCGAATTGCGCGTCACGGATTTTCCGTTTGAAATGGACCGTTCGAGACCGGCGAAAACAGCAGGCTGCCGACAAGCGGGCCGTAGCCCTGCCTAGTGCAAGCCCCCGCCCCTCGCAAGGCGGCGCTGCTCGGGCACCGGAAGGCTTGGCGTTGTCGGCGATAACTTCTCCGCATCATCCATCATAATTATCATATGAGTCGACTTATCATATCAAAGTACCTTGCTTAGCGTGCGCCGCCCTCTACGATGTCCCGTGCGACAGGATCGGAAAGCGCAGCGCGCGGGCCGGCAACAAGGACAAGGTTCGTGACAGGCTCTTCCCACCTCATCGTCGATGAACCCGCTGCACAACTGGGCCGCAACCTGACATACGGATTGCTCGACAATATCGGCCGCGCCATCGTTACCGGCCAGTTCGAGAAAGCCGTGTTCCCCACCGAAGCCGAACTCGCCAAGCAGCACGGCGTCAGCCGCTCCGTCACGCGTGAGGCGGTGAAGATGCTGACCGCCAAGGGCCTGCTCAGCGCCCGCCCACGCCAGGGGACCACGGTTCAGCCGACCTCGTCGTGGAACCTGTTCGACACCGACGTGCTGCGCTGGATGCTGGAACGCAAGCTTTCCATCGACCTGCTTCGCCAGTTCAACGAACTGCGCGTCGCCGTGGAGCCGGAAGGCGCGGCGCTGGCGGCCATGGTCGCGGCCGAGGAAGACCTTGCCCGCATCGACGCCGGGCTGGAGCGCATGCAGGCTGCCGAGCATGGGCTGGACGACCCCCTGGAAGCCGACATCGCCTTCCACGTCGCCGTCCTGCGCGCCTCGAAGAACCCCTTCTACATCCAGCTGCGCGACGTGGTCAGCACTGCGCTGCGCACCTCGATCCGCTTCACCAACCGCATCAAGGGCCGCACCGCCGACGTTGCCGAACACGCCAAGGTACGCGATGCCATCGCCGCGCGCGATCCCGACGCGGCGCGGATCGCGATGCGCCGGATCATCGGCGACGTCCTTGGCCTGATCGAGGACCGGCAGCCAGCGGGCGACTGACCGCGCGGCTCTGAAAACCCGGATTTTTCCTGCAATACCGCCGCGCTTTCGCGATTGATCGGCACGCTTTGCGGCGATAAAGCGCGATAAATACTATAAAAGAGGAGTTCGACGTGGAGCCTGTAAGATTGGGCCTCGTAGGTATCGGCAAGATCGCCCGCGACCAGCACTTTCCCGCGATTGCCGGCAATGACCGGCTGAACCTCGTTGCCACTGCCAGCCGGCATGGCCGCCTCGACGGTGTGGAGGGCTATCACGACATCGCCGAGATGGTCGGCGCCGCCGGGCTCGAGGCTGTCTCGCTCTGCACCCCGCCCGACGGGCGTTACGAACAGGCGCTCGTCGCCATCGAGGCGGGCGTGCACGTCATGCTCGAAAAACCGCCGGCCGTGACGCTCTCGCATGTCGAGGCCCTCGTCGCAGCAGCGCGCAAGGCGGGCGTCTCGCTGTTCGCAACCTGGCACTCCCGCGAGGCGGCGGGCGTGGCCCCTGCCCGCGCCTGGCTGGCCGACCGGCGCATCGACGCGGTGCGGATCGACTGGAAGGAAGACATTCGCCGCTGGCATCCCGGTCAGGAATGGATTCTTGGCCCCGGCGGCTTCGGCGTCTTCGATCCCGGCATCAACGCGCTATCGATCGCGACTGAAATCCTGCCCCGCGAACTCTTCGTGGAAAGCGCCAGCATGGACGTACCCGAAGGCCGCGCCTCGCCGCTGGCTGCCAGCATCTTGATGCGCTGCGGCAGCGCCGAAGTGCGCGCCGAGTTCGACTTCCTCCAGACCGGCCCGCAGACATGGTCCATCGAGGTCGACACCGATGCCGGAACCCTGCGCCTTACGCAGGGCGGCAGCGTGATCCAACTGCCCGGCGAGGCAGAGCAGACCGCGCCCGACGAGGAATACGCACGGCTCTACGACCGCTTTGCCGACCTCGTGGCCGAACGTGCGATCGACGTCGACCTGCGCCCGCTGCGACTCGTTGCCGATGCATTCCTGATCGCGGATCGCCGTGTGACGGAAGCTTTCGCCTTCTGAACTAGAGCGCCCAGGGCTACCCCTGCCCTGCGAATTAAACGCGCCCCGCTCGTCCTGAGCGGGGCATTTTACGCGGCGTACGCTGTCCTAAGCCGCCGCTCAACGCGGCACGTCGCCCAGGATCTGGACGCGGAAGCCCGAGCGGACTTGCGGGAAATAATCCCAGATCGCCGAGTGCTGGGCGCATCGGTTGTCCCAGAACGCGATCGAATGCGCGCCCCAGGTGAACCGGCACTGGAACAGGGGCTGTTTCACATGGTCGAACAGGTAGGCGAGCAACGCATCGCTTTCCGGCCGCGGGATGCCCTCGATATACGTGGTGAAGCCCTTGTTAACGTAGATCGACTTGCGCCCTGTCGAGGGGTGAGTGCGGATCACTGGATGGCTGGTGCGCGGCAAGGTCATGCCTTCGGGAGTGATGCCGCCAAACCCGACGACGGCGTCGTGCACGGCGGTCAGGCCTTCGAGGTGGGCCTTCATCCTGTCCGACAGCGCATCGTAGGCCGCGTACATGTTCGAGAATGCGGTGTCGCCGCCGCAGGGCGGGATAGTGTGCAGGTAAAGGATCGAACCCAGCGGCGGCTCGGGATCGCAGCTCATGTCCGAATGCCAGTCCTCGCCGGCGACGAAGGTGGAATCCGCGTCTGCGTGGATCACGGTCACTTCGGGATGACCGGGCGCCTGCCATGGCTTGGTACTGGGCGCGATGTGGATGCCGCCGAAGTAATTGGCGAAACGGATATGGGCCGCGTGATCCAGCGGCTGGTCACGAAAGAAGATGACCAGCCGGTCGTCCAGCGCGCGGTGCAGTTCCGCAACCTGAATCTCCGAAAGCGGCTGCGTCAGGTCTACGCCCGAGACGATCCCGCCCATGCCTGGGGTGAGCGGAGTGACCGTGATTGCCGAATATTCCACCGTGTTCGCTTCCTCGATTGATACTGTCACAGGATCGGCCATTCGCTCATCAGCGGCAGGCCCGAGCGGGCGAGCACGGCATCCGCCATCGCCTGCCCCTCGTCGTAGAGCGCGTCCTCGTCGATGGTGGTGCAGGCGAAATCGGCCACCACGCGCACCCCGTCGACCCAGACCGAATGCACGCCCCGCCCGTCCGCCGACCAGACCAGCTGGTCCACGGCATTGTTGACCGGCTGCCATTCCGGGCGGCGGGTGTCGTGGGCGACGATGTCCGCCTTCTTGCCGACCTCGATGCTGCCGATCACATCGGCCATGCCCAGCACCTTCGCGCCGTTGACGGTCGCCATTTCCAGCACTTCATGCGCCGGGAACAGCGAGCGGTCCTGCCGCGCATCCTTGAACAACGCCGCCATCAGCGTGATGACGCGCATCATGTCATGATTGTCGGCCCCGTCGGTGCCGAGCGCGATATTGACCCCGGCCCGCGCCATTTCAGGGAACAGGCCGTGCTTGCCCACGCCGTAACCGCAGCGGATCGACGCGCCGGGGCAATGAGTGACATGGGTGCCGCTTGCCGCAACCAGTTCGGCCTCGCGCGCGTCGATATGGACCATGTGGACGAGGTTGAGGTGCGGCCCCAGCACGCCAAGGTCCGCCAGATGCTCCACCGGGCGCTTGCCGGTGTTGGCGAGATACCATTCGCTGTCTCCCGCCACCGGGCTCATATGCGCGGAAATGCCGGTGCCTGTGCGTTTGGCCAGCGCGGTGACGCCCTGCCACAATGCATCGGTGGCGGTCATGTGGCCGATGAGGTTGGGCCAGGCGGCGATCCGCCGTCCGTCCTGCGGGTAGCGTTCCAGATCCTGCGTCAGCGCGGCGAGCGCATCGCGGGTCAGTGCCTCGGCGTCGGCGGAGGGGGCCCAGGCGCGGTCCTCGGTCCAACGGCCATTGCGGGCGCGGACGCCGGTGTCCTCGATCGCGGCCATGACTTCGTCGAAGGCGATGACGGTGCCGGCTTCGAGGAACGTCGTCGTGCCCGAACGCAGCATCGCGGCGATGGCCAGCTTCGCACTGACCGCCTGCTCGGCCGCGTCATGACTTTTGTAGAGCGGGATCACCCACTCGCCCAGTTCTTCATCGAAGGGCAAAGCCTCGGGGATGAAGCCCCGGATCAGCGTTTCGGTGACGTGGACATGGCAGTTGATGAAGCCGGGTGTAAGCACGAAGCGCCGCCCGTCGATAACCTCGCGCGCGTCGATGGCGGCAAGGTCGGCGCTTTTGCCGACCGCGACGATGGTATCGCCGGCGAAAGCCACGGCGCCGTCACGGATGACCCGGCGCGCACCGTCCATCGTGATGACGGTCGCGCCGGTGATGAGAGTGTCTGCCTGCATGTACCTTCGCGCCCTTGTTGCGGTGCCACTCTAGCCGCGACGGGCTTAGCGGCTTGTGCGAGCGCGGCGCAATTGTTGACGCAGGTGTGTGCCGGTTGGGGCTTCGACAAGCTCAGCCTGAGCGGGGTTCGAAGCATAGAGCAACTCCGCTCGGCCTGAGCGGAGTTGGAAGCATAGAGCAACTTCCGCTCATCCTGAGCTTGTCGAAGGGTCAGGCCGAGCCTCAAGCCCCCGCGGGCGGCAACGGAACCGCGCAGAGGCCCTTGTCGATCAACTGGCGCGCGGCGCGGAAAAGCAGCGGCTCGTTCCCTGCGGCGCTGATGAGCTGGATGCCCAGGGGCATCGTGAAGTCTCCCGCCAGCGGCAGCACCAGCGCGGGCAGGCCCATCAGGCTGATCGGCTGGGTGTAGATGCCAAGGTGGCTGCGCGCGGGGATCGACTTGCCCTCGAACGTCATCACCGGATCGGCGATCGTCGGCGCGAAACCAGGCGCGGCGGGGGTGAAGAGGACGTCGGCCAGCTCGAACTGGCGGCGCAGGCGCGCCTGGATCCAGCTACGGAAGCGCTGGGCGGCAAGGTAATCGTCCGCAGGCAGCAGCAGGCCCGCCAGCATACGGTCGCGCACCGGCGGCTCGAACTGCATGGGGTCCGCTTCCAGCGCAGGGCGGTGGAGGCTGGCGCCCTCGGCCGCGATAATGACCGAGGCGGCGGCGCGGGCGATCTCGGAATGGGGAAGCTCGAAGCTGATGCGCCCAAGGCGGTTCCAGAACGCGTCGAGCGGCCCGCGCATTTCTTCGGAGATATTGTCGTCGAACCAGCTCATCAACCGGCCGAAGGCGATCTCGCCGCGCGGAGGATCCGAACGCTCCGGCGCGCCTTCGCGCAGGACCGTGCGCACCAGCGAAACGTCGTCCAGATCGCGGCCCAGCACACCGACCACGTCGAGGCTTTCCACGAAGGGATAGACACCTTCGCGCGGAAGATCGCCGTATGTGGGCTTGAGGCCGATCACGCCGGTGAGGCCGGCGGGCACGCGCAGCGAGCCGTTGGTGTCGAAGGCAAGGCTGATCGGCACCGTGCCCGTCGCCACCGCCACGGCCGATCCGCCCGCAGCGCCGCCGGCGACGCGCGCAGGGTCGTGCGGGTTGCGGGTGGTGCCGTAATGGGCATTCATGGTGACGAAGCCGTAGCCGAATTCGTCCATGTTCTGCGTGCCAACCAGCACCGCGCCCGCCGCTTCGAGCAGCACGATGGCGCGGGCATCGCGGCTGGCGAACGATGCGCTGAGGCGCGTGCGCGATCCGGCGGTGGTGATTTCACCGGCAACGTCGAACAGGTCTGCCACGCCGAACGGGACACCTGCCAGCGGACCGGGATCAAGTCCGGCCTCCACCAGCTTGTCGACCGCCGCCGCGCGCGGCAGGGCGCGCCTGCGCAGGAGGCGGGTGAAGCCACTATGCTCGCCCCCAAGCGCCTCGGCGCGGTCCAGCGCGGCCTGGCACAAGCTGACCGCCGTGACCTGGCCTGAGCGGACCTTCGCGGCCATGGCGATCGCGGTGAGCGGCGTTGTATCGACAGCCATTAGCTCAGGCCTCGAAGCGCATGGCGCTGGCGCTGCGCGGGTCGAGCGCGAAGGCGCGCAAGGTGGCCACGTGGTCCTGCAGGACGATCAGGTTGGACAGAACGCCGGGCGTGCAGTCCGCAGGCGCGGTGATACCGGCCTCGGCCATGCGCGCGGCGATGCTGTCCTCGGTCGGATGAGCCGCTTTCCCGCTTTCCTGCGCCACCGCCTTCGCTCCTTCACGCGATCGAGTACCTATCGAGGCACCCTTACAGCCTTGCCGACAGGCGGCAAGACGGTTCGCGTTTGTGGCAGGCCCCGTCCGGTCTCAAGTCACGGACGGAGCGGGAATTCAGCCGAAGCGGTAGGCGGAAATATCGGCCATCATCACGTTATCGCCGAACACCTTGACGCCCGGCGAATCCGCGCCGGCCCCGGCTGCCACCATCAGCGGCAACAGATGCTCCTCACGCGGGTGCGAAAGGCGGCCCGCCGGCGCATCGGCCCACCCGGTCAGGTTGGCTTCGCGTTCCTGCGGGGCGGCCTCCACGGCGCCGGTCAGCCACTGGTCGAAAACGGCAGAAGGCCGCGTCGCCGCGGGTGTGCGGAAGCCGCGCATGTTGTGGTAGCTCATTCCCGAGCCGACGATCAGGATGCCCTCGTCGCGCAAAGGCGCCAGCGCACGGCCTGCGGCGATATGCTCGGCCGGATCGAGGTCCGCTTTCAGCGAAAGCGGCACGACCGGGATGGACGCTTCTGGGTCGATCAACAGGAACGGCACGAATACACCGTGGTCGAACCCGCGCGCGGCATCGGTGCGCGCCGACAGGCCCGCGTCGGTAAGCAGGGAAACGATGCGCTCGGCCAGTCCGGGCGCGCCGGGAGCGGGATACTTCAACTCATAGGTATGCGGGGGAAAACCGTAGTAGTCGTAGATCATCCCCGGCTCGACGGCGGCGGAGGCGGTGAAGGCCGGCTCCTCCCAGTGGCCCGAGATCACGACGATGCCCTTCGGCTTTTCCGGCAAGGTGGACACCAGCGCACGAAGCCACGCCTCGGTCTTGTGCCAGGTGTCGGCCGGGCCGCCCATCGCCGTCCAGTCCATGAAGAAGCAGGGCCCGCCGCCGTGGGGGATGAAGAAGGTGGGCATCTGGGTGCCTGAAGCTGCCACGGGGGCCACCATATCGGCTGTCTGCACATTCATCGCCGCGAATCGTCCCTTGCTGAATTTCCTGCGGCCTGCCCGAGTTTTGGACCAGGCCAGCCGCTGTCCACAAAATCGGATGCCCGCCCCGCCTGTGCAAGAGGGCAGACTTGATGGGCTGCGAAGGATTTGTTGCAGTGCGGTGATAATCGCTTGGGATCGGGGCCGAGGGGGCATCTACTCCGGGAAATTCGAAAAAATTGGAGACCCGCAATGCCCACCGCTTCCCGGGACCGAACCGCAACGCACCTTGCTATCGCCGCGACTACCGGCAACCTCGTATGTGTCACCGCTGCCATCAGCGCCACGTTCGGCACCTTGCTCGTGCCGATCTCGCAGGACCTGGGATGGTCGCGCGCGGCGGTGTCGGGGGTGCTGGGGCTGATCGCGATCGTTGCTGCCATCAGCTATCCGCTGATCGGGCGGACGATGGACCGGGTGGGCGCACGGCCGCTGATCCTGTGCGGCAACGTGGCGCTGGCGCTACTGATCATGAGCCTGTCGCAGACCACCGGGAACATCTGGCTGTTCTATGCCCAGTTCGGCGCGATCGGGCTGGCCGGGGCAACTTGCGCATCGCCGATGATCGCCAAGATCGTATCCAACTGGTTCGACGAACGGCGCGGCCTGATGCTGGGCGTCACTGCTGGCGTAGGCAACGGCGTGGGCGCCACGGTTATGCCGATCGCGGCAGGCATACTGCTGCCGATCATCGGCTGGCGCGCCACTTACGGCGCCATCGGTCTGATCGTTCTCGTCATCGGCTTCCCGCTGATGTGGCTGTGGCTGCACGATACCCCGGCGCGCGCACCCAGCGCACCGGCGCGCGTGTTCGAAGGCATGACCCTGCGCGAGGCGGCGTCCACCCGCCGCTTCTGGGTACTGCTGATCGCCGTGGCAAGCGGCGCGGGCGGCATGACCGCCGTGTTCACCCATGTCGTGCCGATGATGACCGACCGGGGTTACGGCCTTGGCGAGGCAACCGCCACCGTGGCCACTTTCGCCCTCGTCACCGCTGCCTGGCAGGTGGTGACGGGCGGGCTGCTCGACCGACTGCGCACGCCGCTGCTGGTCGTGCCGATGTACGGCGCGGCGATGGCCGGGCTGGGCCTGCTCCAGTTCGGCCAGGGCAGCCTGGCGATGACCGCTGCGGGCGTACTGCTGGGCGTTGGCATGGGGGCCGAATACGGGGCGCTTTCGTACTTCTGCTCTCGCTATTTCGGGCTGAAGCACTTCGGTTCGATCAATGCGGTGCTTTATGCCGCCGTGATCCTTGCCCAGGGGCTGACCCCGGCGGTGATGGACCTTAGCTACGGCAGCACCGGCTCCTACGACCAGGCTTCGGCCGCGATCATCGCAGTGCTGGGCGTGGGCATGGCACTGCTGTTCCTGCTCCCCGGCATCGGCGCGGACGGGCGCACCCGCATGCGCAATGCGGCCCCCGCAGGTTCGGGCGAGATGACGTTGGCGGCAGGCTGAACCGCCGTCAGCGGGCCGAGCAGTCCTCGAGACCGACCAAGGTGAGTTTGGCCTGCGCGATGGTGGCGGCGGCGTCCGCAATGGTCGCCAGCGCTTCCTCCACAATCAGGCCGCTATCGGCGGCCAGCCGCGCGAGCCGGGTCAGCGTGCGTCGCAGTTCCCGGTCATAGTCGTTCAGGCGCTGCGGCTGGACCCGGCTGATATCGAACTGCGAAGCGAAGAAGTAGCGGGTCTGCCCTGCAGGCGCCCGCAGGCGGGACAGGTAAAGCAGGTTGACGAAAGCCGTTCCATCCTTCCTGAAATTGACGATCGGCGTGCGGACGCCCTCCGCATCTTCGTTAAGCAGGAAAACGGACAGCATCGACCGGGCCTCCCGGTCGTCGACATCGCGCTGAAGCACACGGCAGTTACGCCCCAGAATTTCCTCTGCGCTATAACCGGTCAGATCGACAAACTTGCGGTTCACATAGACGAGCGGATGATCGCCGATGACCGAGGCCAGCGAAAGCGCCGTGGGAGAATCGTCGAAAAACGCGCGCAGTTCTGCGGGAATCTCATCACCCTGCGCATCAGTCATTTTCCAAGCTCGCCCGGCCCCCCAATTGATTTCCCTGCCGATACAATGTCCTGCGGCGGAAAGGGAAAGAAATCGCCGGCCTCAACTCTTTTTCGGCCGACTCGAAAAATAGCCCGGTTCTTGCGAACCGGGCTTTCAGGCTATCCCGTCAGGAGTGAGGGCTCCTTTACCCGGGATCGAGCTTGACGGGGTCGATGACCGTGCCCTTGGCCGGGAACATCCGCCGCTCGATGCGCGCGTGGACGCCCAGCGTACCGTCCACCACCTGGGTGATGCCGAAGTCCGCCGCCACGCTCATCAGCGAATAGGCGTCGTTCCGGCTCAGCCCCTGCTTCTCGTGGAGCAGGTGGATCATATCCAGCGAACAGTTCTTCATCGCCTCGTCGAGGTCGGCGCCGAAGCCGTGGACGATCCAGTTTTCCGGCGTTTCCAGCAGCGGCGAGGGGAAGTCGAAGTCCTTGCGCAGGATGATCTGGAACAGGCAGTCGAGCGAGGCCTCGATCGCGGTGCCACTGATCTCGCCGTCGCCCTGGCTGACGTGCGGATCACCGATCGAGAACAGGCCGCCCTTGACCTGGCACTTGTAGAACATCGTCGAACCGGCGCCGATGCG
Organism: Novosphingobium sp. P6W; assembly: GCF_000876675.2. Lineage (GTDB taxonomy): Bacteria > Pseudomonadota > Alphaproteobacteria > Sphingomonadales > Sphingomonadaceae > Novosphingobium. Next base: position 1,418,308 of record NZ_CP030353.1, on the reverse strand, counting down.
CCAGTTGTCGATGTTGCCGCCGTGCAGGCCCGGCGGGATGGTCGAGACCGGCTCGTTCACCGCAGGCGCGACGCCCGCCGTGCCCAGATGCGGGCGGGCCGGGATCGTGATGCCGGGCAGCGCCGGATGACGATCGCATTCCGGGCAATTGGTGATGGTGCCGGGCACCGTGTAATCACCGGGGAAATCATAGGCGTACAGCGCATGGGCAGTGTTGGCATTGGGGTCGAGTTCGTAGATCGTCACCCGCACCTGCTTGCCGAATTCCTCATACAGATGCCCCCAGTTGGCGGCGAGGTTGGAGCCGTAATTGCAGCGCGGCACCATCTGCAGGTAGCGCACCTCGATCATGTCTCCCGGCTCGGCATCCTCGATGTAGATCGGGCCGGTCATGATGTGGCAGCCGGGAGCACGGCTGGCGGGGTCCACCTCGCGGAAGATGCGTTCGATGCCTTCGTCGAACATCAGGCTGGCATCGTCGCCGGCGTGGTGAGTCACGGCCTCGGCATGGACGAGGTCGCCGCTTCTGATGCGCAGCGCCGGCTTGATATCGGGCGAGAAATAGCCCCAGTGGATGGTCTCCGGCGTGGCCTTGAGATGCCAGATCGCCGAAGGCCGAACCTGCGCCTTCGCCGAACCGAAAGTGGTGACCGAAGCCATGCATTGCCCCTTTGCTGGATGGAGGATCTAGGCTCTCAGCTTCGCGGGGATGCGCAAAAGGGTCTTGGCCCTGCGCGCCCTCCGAGTTGGCGACGGCGGTAGTTGGTGCATCTGCGGGGGGCTTCGACAAGCTCAGCCTGAGCGGGGTTGAAGGTATAGAACAACTTCTGCTGACCCTGAGCGGGGTTGAAAGCATAGGGCGACCTCCGCTCAACCTGACGGCGTTGGAAGCATAGAACACCTTCCGCTCACCCTGAGCTTGTCGAAGGGTCAAGGCTGAGCTTGTCGAAGCCCTGCCGCGCCAACATCAACAAACCGGACGCCTGCCGCCAAGAGCGCCGCGCCTGATTGGCGCACACCTTCCGTCATCGAGACCGCAAGGAACACGCCCATGCCCAACACGCTCATCTTCGTAGACCTGCCCGCCGACGATCCCGCCGCTGCCGGCCGTTTCTACGCCGAAGTCTTCGGCTGGCGCGACGACCACAAGCCCGAAGGCGTCTATCACCGCATGGTCCCCGGCGGCATGTTCCCCAACCCCGACGGCAGCGACAGCGAGATCGGCAACCTGCACCTTGGCATCTTCGACCCCGCCAACGCCCGCCCGCATCCCAATGACGCCGGCGTCGACCCGCGCGCTATCTCGGCCGAGGGCCGCAAGCCCCGCATCTGGGTGCTCATCAGCGACGACGACACGCCCGAGCGCATCCTTGCCGCCGCTGAGGAGCGCGGCGCCACGGTGCTGTGGCGCAACCACTTCTGGAGCACGTTCAACGGCCTCAACCACGCTTTTCGCGACCCGTGGGGCAACGAGATCCTGCTGTGGGGCAAGGCCGGCGATCCGCCCAGGATCCCGGACGACTACACCCGCGAATAAGTCGAACACCCCGTTCGCATTTGCGTTCTTGTCTTCGCAGATGCGGCATGCAGAGTTCGGTCCAAGCTGCACCCGAAGCGCACCCAAACACACCAGGGAAGTACACCATGTCCGCCCCAACGATGCCCGCCCCCTTGATGTCAGACAGCTTCATCGAATCCCTGTCCGCCTCGGCAGTCGACCTTGCCGATGCGGTGACGCTGCCGCCCGAATGCTACACCGGCACCGACTTCTACGAGTTCGAGAAGGACGCGCTCTACTTCAACGAGTGGCAGTGCGTGGGGCGCGAATCGTGGATCGGGGAGCCGGGCGAATTCTTCACCACCCGCACCGTCAACGAGCCGATCATCGTCGCGCGCAACCTTGCCGGAGAGATCAACGCGATGTCGGCGGTGTGCCAGCACCGCGCGATGCTGGTCGCCGAAGGGGCGGGCAAGGCGCGCGGGTTCCTGTGCCCCTACCACCACTGGAGCTACTCGCTCGACGGCGCGCTGGTGGCCGCGCCCGCCATGAACAAGACCTGCAATTTCGACCGCAAGGAAAACGGCCTGCCGCGCTTTGCCGTTGAAATCTGGAACGGCTTCATCTTCGTCAACTTCGACCTGAACGCCGCCCCGCTCGGCCCCCGTCTTGCCAAGGTGGCGGACGCGATCTCCGGCTACGACCTTGCCAGTGCCGAAGGCCCCAGGCCGGACCCTGCGGCCAAGTTGCCGTGGAACTGGAAGGTCATGTTCGAGAACAACAACGACGGCTACCATGCCAGCCGCCTGCACGCCGGGCCGCTGCACGACTTCGTGCCCTCGGGCCGCGCGGAATTTCCGCATTCCGAGCCTGAGGACGCAGGGTTCCTGCGCTTCAACGGCACCCTGCATCCCGACGCCAGCTTCAACGCCACCCAGCGCGCGGTGCTGCCTGTATTTCCCGGCCTGACCGACGAGGGCCGCAGCCGCATGACCTTCGCCAACGTCCCACCGTCGCTGTCGCTGGTGATGATGAGCGACATGGTGATCTACCTCATCCTGCGCCCCGACGGCCCGGAATCGCACGAACTGGAAACCGGCTTCCTCTTCGCGCCAGGCGCCATGGCCGAGCCGAATTTCGACAACCTGCTCGACATGAACCTTTCCGCCTCGGGCAAGATCATCGCCCAGGACATGCATGTCGACGGACTGGTGCAGGAAGGCCTGCGTTCGCGCTTCGCACCGCGCGGCCGCTATTCGTGGCAGGAGGGCGCGCAAGGCCAGTTCAACAAGTGGCTGGTCCACCGTTACCGCAATGCACACAAGCGTCTGGCCGGTGCCGAGGCGATCGACTAGGCTTGGTATTCAGGGTTAAATAACAAGGGTAATCCGGCATGACCGGCGTGCGATTGACGACCAATGCCTATCCGCACGACCAGCGCCTGGAAGCCTGGCGTTTTGCACTGCAGCGCGTCAGCCTCGAACTGGATGGCGGCGACGAGGATATCTACGGAGACCTCGTCAGCTTCACCAGCGGCCAGAAAATCCAGTTCATCCGCTGCACCGGCACGGCGCAGGCGCTGACCCTGGATTTCCAGCAGGAGGCCCGCTGTTTCTGGCTCGTCCTCCTGCTCGAAGGCCGCCTCACTGCCACCAGCGGCGATGCGGTGGTCGAAATCGGCGAGGGCGACATGGTATACGGCGGCGGCGACACCCGCTGCCGGATCGCCGCCGAGGGCGATTTTCGCTTGCTCATCGTCAAGGTGCCGCACAGCCTGCCCGCGCTGAAATCGCGCTCGCAGCTGCCGACACAGATCAGCGACCTCATCGCCGACACCGCCGTTGGCCGCATGATGTCCAGCCTGCTGCGCACCGTCGCCGACACCATCCTCGACATTTCGGACGACCAGATCCGCCCGGTCGAACTGGCCCTGCCCGAAATGATCGCCGCCACCCTGCTGGACCGCGCGCCCGCCAAGGCGCTGGGCGGGGCGGCAGGCGGACGCGCCGCGATCCTGGAGCGGGTGTTCCAGTCGATCGAGATGCGCTTGTCCGACCCGAACCTGAACACCCACCAGATCGCGTCCGAGCACAATATCTCGCCGCGCTACCTGCAGAAGCTGTTCGAGCAGCACGGCGAAAGTTTCGGCCACTACGTCAAGCTGCGCAGGCTGGAACGCTGCCGGCTGGACCTTGGCAGTCCGCTGCATGCACAGCGCTCGATCTCGGAAATCCTGTTCCAGTGGGGCTTCAACGACAGCGCCTCGTTCTCCCGCGCCTTTCGCGAGCAGTACGGGATGAGCCCGCGCGAATATCGCAAGTCTCCCGAAAGCGTGGGCACTTCGGCCGAAGCCCCCCGGCGCGGCCGGCCGGAAAAGGCCCGCGACGTGCGGCTGGAAAACCGCGAACCCGCTAGCGTGCTAGAAGGCGTGCTGCCCGGCGCAGACGCCCTGCCCGCGCTGGACGATGCCGCGCGCACCCGCCGCCACCACTTCCTGCCCGCCCGGCCCGACACCATCCACTGGGGTTATTTCAGCCGCTCGCTTAGCCCGGCGCTGGAAATCCGCTCGGGCGACTATGTCACCATCGAAACCCTGACCCACCACGCCAACGACGATGCCGAGCGCATGATCGAAGGTGATGCGGGCGCCGAAGCAGTGTTCCACTGGACCGCCGAGGGCAAGGCGGTGGAACGGCGCGGCGCCGGTCCGTTTGATGCATCTGCCTTGGGGCGCGGCCCCGGCGAGGGTTTCGGCGTCCACATCTGCACCGGCCCGATCGCGGTGGAGGGCGCCCGCCCCGGCGACGTGATCGAAGTACGCATCCTCGATATGGAAGCCCGCCCCAGCCAGAACCCGCGCTTCGCGGGTCGCTCCTTCGGCAGCAACGTCGCCGCGTACTGGGGCTTTCACTATAAGGACCTGCTGACCGAACCCAAGGACCGCGAGGTCATCACCATCTACGAGATGGACGACGAACCCGGCCGGGCCACGGCGCAGGCGGTCTACTCCTATCGCTGGACCCCGCAGACCGACCCTTCGGGCGTGGTCCACGAACGTTACGACTATCCCGGCGTCCCGGTCGATCCCGAAACGATCACCCGCAACTTCGACGTTCTGCGCGACGTGACGATCCCGGTGCGCCCGCACTTCGGCGTGATCGCGCTGGCACCGGCGCATTCGGAACTGATCGATTCGGTGCCCCCTGCCAACTTCGGCGGCAACATCGACAACTGGCGGCTGGGCAAGGGCGCCAGTTGCTTCCTGCCCGTGGGCGTGCCGGGCGGCCTGCTGTCGATGGGCGATCCCCACGCCAGCCAGGGCGATAGCGAACTGTGCGGCACCGCCATCGAATGTTCGATGACGGCGGTGATCCAGGTTATCCTCCACCCTGCAAAGACCAGCCGCAAATACATTCGCGACATCGACTATCCGATGATCGAGACGCCCGACGAATGGGTGATCCTGGGCTTCTCCCACCCCGATTACCTCAAGGAACTGGGCGCCAGCGCGCAGAGCGAAGTCTACAAGCAAAGCTCCATCGACGCCGCCATGCGCGACGCCTTCCGCAAGGCCCGCCGTTTCCTGATGACCCTGCGCGATTTCACCGAGGACGAGGCGATCTCGCTGCTGTCGGTGGGCGTAGACTTCGGTATCAGCCAGGTGGCGAACGGCAACTGGGGCGTGCACGCGGTGATCCGGAAGAGCTTGTTTTCGTCCTGATTGCTCTGCGCGAACACACCACGCCGCCTTCCTGACATCGTCACCCTGAACTTGTTTCAGGGTCCATTGCGCCGCATATCCCGCGCGATGCTCGGCAAACCGCCGGGGCAGCTAGTGAAGCGACACCTCGGCCAATGGCGCCCGATGGACCCTGAAACAAGTTCAGGGTGACGATGCTTGTACCGCAGGGGCAGCCCGCTACTCCGCCCCAACCGACGTCGTCAGGTGCTTCCACGTCTCGAACTGCTCGCCCAGCATCGCGAACTCGCGCGTGGCATAACCCAGCGCGTCGGTGCCCAGCAGCAGGACCAGCGGCGGCTCGCTCGATGTCACCGCAGTCAGGATCGCCGCTGCAATAAGGTCGGGATCGCTCGGCTCCTCGCCGTGGTGCCCGGTCAGCACCTCACGCGCGACATGCGCCGTCTCCGCATAATCGGCGATGCTTGGCTCTGCCCCCAACAGGCGCGAGGCGGCGAACTCGGTACGCATTCCGCCCGGCGCCACGTTCGTCACCTTGATGCCCAGCGGGTTCACTTCCTGCGCCAGCGTGCGCCCGATGCAGTCCAGCGCAAACTTGGTGGCGCCGTAGATGCCGGTTCCGTTCCAGCAGGCCATGCCGCTGATCGAGCCGACATTGACGATATGACCCGCCTTTCGGCTGCGAAGGTGCGGCAAGGCTGCCTGGATCACGGCCAGCGCGCCCCAGACATTCACATCGAACAGCGCCTTCGCATCCGCGATCGGGGTCTCCTCGACCGCGCCGGTATAGCCAAGGCCGGCATTGTTGACGATGAAATCCAGCCCGCCGGTCCGCGCCTCGGCCGCATCGACCACGGCGGTGACGGCCGCCGCATCAGTCACGTCCAGCACCATGCCGATGGCGCGCTCGCCAAGCGCCTCGAACGAGGCGGCCGCATCAGCGCTGCGCACCGTGCCGACCACGGTATCCCCCGCTGCCAGCGCCGCGCTCGCGATCGCGCGGCCAAGGCCGGTGCTTACGCCTGTGATGAACCAGTTGCTCACGTTCGATCTCCCTCGTGCCTGATGCGGTGTGGCCTACCGCGCCCTGCCCCGCCACATCTTTACCGCCCGCGCCCGCCATGTTGATCGTGCGACAAGAGCGCGGGCGCAGGGTGACAAGATCGCATGCGCACCCCATTCTAGCCTGCACCCAGCAGCAATACGGCCTTTCAGGGGAGCCACATGAGCCAGAGCCAATCCAGACCGGCAACATTCGGCCTGCCGTCCGACACCGGCGGGCGGGACCTTGGCATCTTCATGCCGATGGCGAACGGCGGCTGGATCCTGTCGAAGAACGCCCCCACGCTCGACGGCTCCTACGACTATAACCTGAAAGCCGCGAAGCTGGCCGAGGATATCGGCCTCGACTTCATCATGGCGATGGCGAAATACCGGGGCTACGGCGGCGAGACCGAGCACTGGCGCGCCAGTCTGGATTCGCCGATGATGATGGCCGGCCTTGCGCAGGCGACCAGCCGCGTGAAAGTCTGGGCCACTGTCCATACGATCCTGCAGAACCCCGCCGTCACCGCCAAGATGATCGCCACGCTCGACCAGATCAGCCACGGCCGCGCCGGGCTGAACGTCGTCACCGGCGCCTACAAGGGCGAATTCGCGCAGATGGGCGCATGGCCCGAAGGCGTCGACCACGACGAGCGCTACGTCCTGGCGACCGAATGGATACAGGCGATCAAGGCGCTGTGGACCGAGCCGTCGGTCACCAGCCACGGCAAGTATTTCACCCTCGACGACTGCATCTCCGATCCCAAGCCCGCCAGTCCGCCGTTCCTGGTCTGCGCCGGCACATCGAAGGTCGGGATCGAGTTCACCGCCAACGAAATGGACGCCCTGTTCCTCTCGGGCGGCAATGTCGAGGAACTGGCCAAGGCCAGCGCCGATGCCAAGGCCGGTGCGGCGGCGCTGGGCGCGAAGATTCGCACGTACTCGATGATGACCGTGGTCTTCGGCGAGACCGACGCCGAAGCCGAGGAAACCGCCGCGCACTTTCGCGCCGGGTTCGACGAAGGCGCCCTGCACGGCATGATGCGCGCCTACGGCTTTCTCGATAGCGAGATCGGCAAGGAAAACGCCTTCACCCAGAAGGCCCGCTCCACCTTCATGACCCCGCATGTGCTGGGCACGCCCGAAACGGTGATCGAACGCCTGAGCGCGATCTTCGAGAACACCTCGCTCGATGGGCTCATGCTGATCTTCCCCGATTATCACGCCTCGCTGCCGGTCTTCGGCGAAAAGGTGCTGCCGGTTCTGCGTGAGCGCTTCCCCGCGCAGATCGCGGCAGTGGAGGCCGCGAATGGCTGATCTTCCCCACGTCGCCCAGCCGGGCGAGATGATCGCGCCGCAGCGCACCGCCCTGATCGTCGTCGACGTGCAGGTGGACTTCGCTTCTCCCGAGGGGCTCATCGGCCGCTACGGCACCGACATGTCCCCCGCCGAAGCGGCCATCGACAAGATCGAAACCCTCATTGCCGCCGCCCGCAAGACCGGCGCGGCCGTGGGCTTCATGCGCGTGATGACCCGGCCCGAAACCGATTCCAACGCGCTGAAAACCTGGATGGCCCGCCGCGGCACGCCGGGCAGCGAGGGCATTTGCCGCATCGGCAGCGGCGGCGAGGACTATTACCGCGTTTCCCCCGAGCCGGGCGACATCGAGGTGGGCAAGCTGGCCTATTCCAGCTTCCACGGCACCGATTTCGAGGAACAGTTGCGCGCGCGCGGGATCGACACGCTGGTGATGACCGGCCTCACCACCGATTGCTGCGTTGATTCCACCACACGCGACGCCTTCCACCGCGATTTCCATACCTTCGTGGTATCTGACGCCTGCGCCAGCTTCGACGAGGCGCTGCACGTCCACGCCCTGGCCGCGCTCAACGAACATACCTCGCTGCTGGTGACGACAGACGCTGTGGTGGCGGCATGGTCGGCCTGACGCCCGGCGATCCGGTCCCGGTCGACCTGCTGATCCGCCGCGCGTGGATCGTCACCATGGACGCAGAGCGGCGCATCTACCGCGACGGCGCCCTTGCCGTGATCGGCGACCGCATCCATGCCGTAGGGCCCAGCGCCGAGATCGAGGCCGCAGTCAGCCCCCGCGAGGTGATCGACGGCTCGCGCTTTGTGCTCACGCCCGGCTTCGTCAACTGCCACGTCCACACCACCGGCGAGCCGCTGACGCGCGGCGCCGTGCCTGACGATGCGGACTGGGAAACCAACGTGATGGGCTGGCTGATCCCCATCGACATGGCCCAGACGCCGGAAGAGGAACGCCTTTCCGCCCGCTTCGCCGCGCTGGAGATGCTGCGCACCGGCACCACCTGCTTCGTCGAGGCCGGCACCATCCTCGACCTTCACGCGGTCCACGACGGCCTTGCCGAAACCGGCATTCGCGGGCGCATCGGCCAGTGGGCACAGGACCGCGCCTTCGATCCGGCCGAGAACCAGGCCGCGCTAACCGCCAGGGCCATCGACACCCTGCAGCGCGAGGTTGAGCGCTATTCCTGCGCCGGAGACCCACTGCTGGCCGCATGGCCCGCGCTGGTCGGCCATTCCACCGCCACCGACGATTTGTGGCGAGCGGCCACCAGCCTCGCCAGGGACCACGGCGCCGGGGTTACCGCGCATATGAGCCCGGACCCGCAGGACCCCGATTTCTACCTCGCCGCAACCGGCAAACGGCCCATCGCCCACCTTGCCGACATCGAAGCGCTCGGAGATCATCTGTCGCTGACCCATGCGATCTTCCTCGATGCCGAAGAAGTCGGCCTGCTGGCCGGCACCGGCACCCATGTAACCCATTGCCCGATGACGGCGATGAAGGGCGCTTACGGGGCCAGCCATTCAGGCTTGTTCCCGGAAATGGCGGCGGCAGGGGTGCCCATCCAGCTGGGCACGGACGGTAACAACAACGGCAACGCCGCCGACATGATGCGCGCGATGTACGTGACCGCCGGTCTGTTCAAGGACGCTCGGCGCGATTCCAGCCTGTTCTCGGCTTACGACGTGCTGGAATTCGCCACCGTGAACGGCGCCGCCGGCGCACAGATGAGCCACCTGATCGGCAGCCTGGAGCCGGGCAAGAAGGCCGACTTCGTGGCCCACGACCGGCAGCGCCCGGAATGGACGCCGCTGCTCAACGTGGTCAACCAACTGGTCTGGTCGGCTGACGGACGCGGCGTCCATTCGGTCTGGGTCGACGGGCGCCGTCTGGTAGACAATTACCGTGCGACCACCATCGACGAGGAGCAGATCCTCGCCGAAGTGGAAGCCGCCGCCCCGGCGCTGCTTGCGCGCGCTGGAAAGACCGTTCCCTGCCGGTGGCCGGTGCTATGAGCCCGGCCGCCGCTTTCTCTTCAAGCCCGCTGGGGATCACGCCATGAACATGCCCTTGAAAGCCCCGATGAACACCCGGCTGCTCGTCTACGTCGTGCTGCAGGCGCTGTGCCTGATGTACTTTCTGCTGTCGGCGGGCACCTTCAACTCGCTGGGGATGGTCATCCCTTCGATGGTGCAGGAATTCGGCATGTCGTGGGCGCAGGCGGGCTTCGGCTTCACCCTGCTGGGCACCGCCTGCGGGATCATCAGCCTGGCGCCGGCCTGGACTATCCGCAAGCTGGGCGTAGGGCGCACGCTGCTGACAGGTACGGTGATCCTCTTTGCCGGGTTCGGGCTGCTTTATGCCTCGACCGGGGTGATGACCTATTACCTCGGCACCACACTGCTGGGTGTGGGGTACTGCTTCTGCGGAACGGTGCCTGCGGTCCACGTCCTGTCCAGCACGTTCAGGCGCCGCTCGACGGTGCTGGGGCTGTACTTCACCATCGGCAACCTTGGCGCGGTCGCCGGGCCGATGCTGTTTTACAGCTCGCAGTCGGCGGGAATGGACTGGCGCGCCTACTGGATGATGCTGGCCATTGCAGCGGTGGTGATCGGCGGTTTCAGCACCATCGTCGCCAGCCGCCTGCGCCTTGCCGGCCCCGAGGAACCGCACGCCCCGTCCGCGGATGCGCCCGCCGAATGGACCGTGCGCGCGGCGCTGGGCACAGTGCAGTTCTGGATCGTGGTCGGCGCCTATACCGCCTGCCTGGCGATCAACACGACCACGCACGGCTTCGCCTATCAGAACCTCCTCGAACACGGCATCGCGCAGGACCGCGCCTCTCAGCTTATCAGCCTTTCGGCGCTGGTTTGCGCAGTAGGCTCGGCATTGGCGGGGATCGTTGGCGAGAAGACCTCGGCGCGCGCGCTGACGATGTTCTCGCTGGGATGCCTGGGCTTTTCAGCTGCGCTGCTGGCGGTGGCCGATGGGCCGCTGGTGCTGGTCCTGTGGATGATCGCCTTCGGCGGCGGACTGGGTTTCAGCTACGTCAGCACGGTGATGCTGCTGCAGGAATACTTCGGCCAGAAAGCGTCGCTCGAACTGTACTCGATCATGATGGCGGTCTCCACCTCCGCCGCACTCGGCCCGGCGCTGGGCGGGGCGATCAAGGACCAGACGGGCAGCTTCTCGGGCATCTTCTTCGGGCTGGCCGCAGTCAGCGCCGTGCTGTTCTGCGTGGTGGCGGTGCTGCGCAAGCCCGCCGCAAAGACGCGGTTTCAGGGGACCTTGGCGGCCGAAAGCTGATGGTCGTCCCGGACCCGCGTCCGGGACGACCATCAGCGTTCAAACCGGCTTCTCGCCCTTGACCTGGATGCGGTAGCCCGAGCGGACCTGCGGGAAATAGTCCCAGATCGCCATGTGCTGGCCGCAGCGGTTGTCCCAGATGGCGATGGCGTGCGGGCTCCATGTGAAGCGGCACTGGAACATCGGGCTTTGCACATGGTCGAACAGGAAGCTCAACAGAGCCTCGCTTTCCCTCTCGGAAATCCCTTCGATCCGCGTGGTATAGCCCCGGTTGACGTAAAGCGCCTTGCGCCCCGTCACCGGATGGATGCGCACGACGGGGTGCGAGGTGCACGGCAATTCCTGGCCCTTGGGCACCAGTCCGCCAAACGCCTTTACCGCATCGTGGACCGCGCTAAGCCCTTCAAGCTGCGCCTTCATCCGGGCCGACAGCGCATCCCACGCCGCATACATGCTGGCGAACACGGTATCACCGCCCAGCGGCGGGATCGTGTGCAGGTAAAGCAGAGAACCCATCGGCGGCTCGGGGTCGGCGCTCATGTCCGAATGCCAGTCCTCTCCCGCGACGTAGGTGGAGTTCTCGTCCGCGTGCATCCTGGTGATTTCGTCGAAGCCGGGCACGCGCCAGGGCTTGGTGCTGGGGGCGACATGCGCCTCTCCGAACACGGCGGCGAGGCGGCGGTGCGCCGCGAAATCGATCGGCTGGTCGCGCAGGAAGATCGCCAGGTTTTCCGCCAGCGCGCGGCGCAGTTCGTCGGCCACGTCCTCGCCGAACGGCTGGGTCAGATCGACGCCGCTCACATAGGCGCCGATCGTGGGGTTGAGCTTCTCTACCGTGATGAGCCGATAGCCGGTCCCCGCTTCGACCCTGTGTTCAGCCACGACGTCCATCAATGCCTCCTGTTTCCTGCCTGATGGGGCCGCATTCTAACGCGCCGTCCGCCGCGCTCTTGCGTGTGAGCGCCTTATTCCTTCCCGTCAGGCGAGCGCGGCCACCAGCGCGTCCACTTCTGCCCGGCGCGGCATGGACGGCGCCGCACCCCGCCGCCCGACCGAGATCGACGCTGCTGCATTGGCCAGCCGCAAGGCGTCCTCCAGCCCGATGCCCTGATCGACACAGGCCGCCACAACGCCGCAGAAGCAGTCTCCCGCGCCGCTGGTGTCCACCACCGTTTCCGCACGGATGGCCGGGGCGAAAATCGCCCGGTCGGCCCAGACCGCAGCCGATCCGATCGCGCCCAGCGTCACTACCACCGCCTGATCGGGCCGGGTCAGCAACCGGCGCGAGACGAGAAGGTCGTCCAGGCCCTCTGGCTCCCGGTCGAGGCCGAGGTAATCGGCAAATTCGGTCTGGTTGAAGATCAGCATGTCGCACAAGTCGAACAGCCGCGAACCCGGCAGGATGGCCGGGGCGGCGTTGAGGATCTTGCGCACCGGTGCCGCCGCCTCGCTGGCCAGCAGCGCGGCGATTTCGTCGATATCGGTTTCCAGCTGGACCAGCAGCACCCGCGTTTCGGCGTCGAGCGCCGCCAGCGCCACCGCAGCGCGCGCCGAGAGATTGGCGGCCGCTTCTACCGCGATGATGTTGTCGCCGCCCGGCTCGATCAGGATCGTCGCCCGCCCGCTGCCGCGGCCTTCGAGTACTTCGACATGCGCGGTGTCGACGCCCTCGGCCTCCAGCGCATCGCGCAGCATCACGCCTGCCGCATCGCCGCCGACAGCGCCCGCCATGTGCGTGGCCGAACCGAAGCGCGCAGCCGCTACCGCTTGGTTCAGGCCCTTGCCGCCCACCGCCTGCTCACCCTCATTCACCAGCAGGGTCTGCCCCCATGCGGCACGGACCGGCAGGCGCAGGGCGATGTCGAGATTGAGGGAACCGAAAACACTGACGCTCATACCATACCCCTGAACAACCCCGCTTTTGATAAAGCCGGCACCGGCTCAAGGACTGTCCCCCTTGACCCGGTTCCGGTGCATTTCGCGGATATGGCGAGTGTCGTCGAACAAAGCGCCGGTGCGCAAGATGCAACATGCCTCGACCGATGATCTCGGTGCCGAATCCCACTTCGAGCGAAGTGAGGTCCGGCACCTTGTTCCGATTACTTGAACAAATCCTGCAACTTTATCCCAGTTATTTGGAATGCCGAACAAGCCTATCCATGGCTCACGGCGCAGCTTGAGGGCCGAGACACCGGACCACCGCGCAGGAGCAATGACATGACCCGCCTTATCGAACCCTTCAACGAACGTGCCCGCGCGCTTGCAGGGTTTGCGCAACCGGTGATTGTCGCCCTGGGTACGGCGGGTCTGACCGGCGGCGCGATGGCCGCCATGGGCCTTGTCGCTGACCACGCCTGGCGCCGGCACAAACTCCACGTCAACTGATCGCGCCGAGTACCGGGCCGGAATGGAATGAAGGGCGGGATGCAAATCCCGCCCTTCGCCGCTTCAGAAGCGTTCGGAAACCAGTTCCTCGCTCTTGGCCCAGAGCGCCTGCGCGCGGTCCGCGTCCAGCGCATAGGGGCGCACGCCGGCACGAATGCCTTCGCTGTCCTGGAACTCGGCGACGTGGCAATCCTCGCAGTAGCGCCCGCCGATGGCTTCGGCGTCGGCAACCACGGCCGCCCATACCGACGTCGCCGCGCCCTGGGGTATCGACTTGTAGGCGAAGGGCGGCAGTCCGGCAGCAGCCTGAGTGGCGTTGAGCGAGGCGATCAGCGCTTCCTCGTCGGCCTCTGACATGTGCCGGCTCAGTTCGGTGCGGATGCCGCCCGGATGGACCGCCGCCGCGCGCACGCCGCGATCCCGGTGGCGCCGGTCGAACTCCACGGCGAATAGCACGTTTGCGGTCTTGGAACGGCCATAGCCGATCCACGGATCGTAGGCGGTCTGCTCGAAACCGGGGTCGGTGAGGTCGACGTCGGAAAACCGGTGCCCGGCGGACGAAAGGTTCACCAGCCGCCCATTCTCGCGGATCAGCCCGGCAATGCGGTTCACCAGCACGAAGTGGCCCAGGTGATTGGTGCCGAACTGGGTTTCGAAACCGTCAGCGGTGCGGCCCAGCGGCGGCGCCATCACGCCGGCATTGGCGATCACGATGTCGAAAGGCGTACCGTCGGCCACCAGCGCATCCGCGCAGGCCCGCACGCTGGCGAGCGAGGCGAGGTCCAGTTCGACAAGATCGAAGCTGCCGCCGCCCTGCTCGGCCGCCTCGCGCACGCCCGCCGTCGCCTGCGTAGTCTTGCCCAGGTCGCGGGCGGCGCCCACCACGTTTGCGCCGTGCGCCGCAAGCACGCGGCAGGTCTCCACCCCCAGCCCGGCGGAGGCGCCGGTCACGAGTATGCGCTTGCCGCCAAGGTCGACGCCGGCAAGCACGTCATCCGTCGTCGAGGTAGCGCCGAAAGTACTGGTCATGTCCATCTCCTGATAGGCAATATATGTCCGGGCGCGGCTTTGCGGCCCTGCCCCGCATATGGCCGGAGCGCGCCTGATCCCGGTGCCCGATCGTATCAACGCCTTGCCTGATCCTATCAGCCCGCTTGAAACGAAGGCGGCGCGGTGCGATCTTGCCGCCATGCAGGAATTGCTCGAACGCATGGCCGCCCGGGTCCGCCGCCACACCGATGGACTGCGCCTGGAAACGCCGGTCCCCCGCCTGGGCCTGGGCGTTTCCAGCCAAAGCAGCACGCCGGTAAGCACGGTTTACGAGCCGATGATCTGCCTTGTGCTGCAAGGCGCCAAGCAGGTGATGATCGGGGACCGCGTCCTGCGCTATGACGCCGCCAGCTGTTTCGTTACGTCGCTCGAACTGCCGGCCACCGGCTGCGTGATGGAAGCCTCCGACGCGCAGCCCTATGTCGTCACCAGCCTCGCGCTGGAACGCACGGTGCTGTCCGACCTGCTCGCACAGCTGCCCTCGGCGCCGCCAACGCCCCCGGCGGCAGGCTTCGGGGTGGCGCCGGTGACCAGCGAACTGCTCGACGCCTGGGACCAGCTGCTTGCCCTGCTCGATACCCCGGCGGACATTCCCATCCTTGGTCCCGCGCGCGAACGGGAAGTGCTGTACCGCCTGCTGCAGGGCAACCACGGGCCGATGCTGCGGCAGGTGGGCCGCGAGGACAGCCGCCTGTCGCGCATCCGCCGGGCGATAGAGTGTATCCGCCGCCAGTTCGACCAGCCGCTCCCCACCGGGGATCTTGCCGGGATCGCGGGCATGAGCATCCCCTCGTTCCACCGCCACTTCAAGGCCGTAACCGGCATGAGTCCGCTGCAATATCAGAAGACGCTGCGCCTTCAGGCGGCGCGCCGGCTGCTGGCGACCAGCCACGATGCCGCCCGCACCGCCTTCGCCGTGGGCTATGAGAGCGCCTCGCAGTTCAGCCGCGAATATGCCCGGCAGTTCGGCGCCCCGCCTTCGCGCGATGCGGCGCGGATGAACGGCATCCCCGACGAAGTGCTCGGCTCGATCTGAACCCTTGCGGTCTTTTCACAAATGCGAAAGGGCCGCCACCTTGCGGCGACGGCCCTTTCCTCAACAGTTTTCGCGCTAGGCTCAGAAGGCGTAGCCGACCGAGAAGATCGCCTGGCGCGGCGGGATGTAGGTGTCGGACACCTGCCCGCTGCCGTAAGGGTCGGTGAAGCGTGAATTGACGCCGTCCTTGTTGAACAGGTTCGTCACCGTCGCCGATATGCTGAGACCAGTTTCACCAAGCGCGTAGCTCGCGAAGAGGTTCACTTGCGAGTAGTCCGGCGTATCGTCCTGCACCGGAACGGCGAAGGCGCGCGAATTGAACTTGCCGCGATAGATGTACTGCGCGCGGGCCGTGAATTCGCCAGGGCCGACCTGCCCGGTCCACGAAACCGCCGCCGAACCCTGCACGGTGGGCATCTGCGGAAGCTTGTTGCCCTTGATGTTCACCCGCGCGCTTTCGCGTGCCAGCGAGGCTCCGAAGAAGTTGGTGTAGAACAGGTTGCCGGCATAACCGGCCGCTGCCTGGGCCGCGTCCGCCGCCGTCGGGTCGAGCGCCAGGTAATCCCCGGTGAACTTGCTGTGGAGCAGCGACAGCGACCCTTCGAAGCGCAAGTGCGAAGTGGCCTTCCAGTCCATCTCAAGCTCGGCGCCGTAGACTTCGGCCTTGGGTCCGTTGCTGATTCCTTCGGAATAAAGGATCGCATCGTCTTCAAGGAACTGCAGGTTCTTGTAGAAATAGTAGAATGCCGAAGCGTTGATCTGCAACGTGTTGTTCAAAAAGCGGTTCTTCGAGCCTACCTCGATCGAGTCCAGGGTTTCCGGCTTGAAGGTCGGCTTGGTACCGTTCTCGAACCCGAAGACCGTGAACGAGCTGTTGCCCTGCGCTGCCGAGCTGTTGATGCCGCCCGGCTTGAAGCCGCGCGTGAAGCTGGCATAGACCATGTTTTCCGGCGTCAGGTCATAGTCCAGCGCGAACTTGCCGGTCATGCGCTGGGTGGTGGTGCCGACGCCGGGCGTGGGCTGAAGGAAAGCGCCCGAGGTATTGCTGGTCGAGCCGCCCGAGAGGCTGTCGCTTACGCCCGAATACTTGTCGTGGTTGTACCGGATGCCGGCCGTGACGGTCAGCTTGTCGGTCAGTTCGTAGCTGCCCTGAGCATACCCCGCGTAAGCCTCGCGGGTGATGGACGAGAGCTCGGCATAAGTCAGACGGGAAACCAGCGGGTCGTTGTACGCAGCGTTGTCCGGCAGCGGCGCATCAAGCCCGTCACCGATCCGCGAGCGATATTCGTTGATGTAGCTCTGGTTCTTGGAATGCAGGTAGACCGCGCCGACGATCCAGCGGAACGGCCCATCGTTGTTTGACGCCAGGTTGTATTCCTGGGTCCACGATGTGGTATTCTGTTCCCACAGCGCGGTATGGTCGTACCGCACGCCGGTGCCGGGCTGAATGCCTTCGGTGAGGGCAAAGAACAGGTCGGTGTTCAGCCCGTCGCTGTCCCATGACAGCTTGCTGTGCAGCTTCTGATAGCTGGTGATGGAGTTGAACGTCGCCGCGCCCAAGTCGAACTTGACGACGCCGTAATAGAGCTCGGTGCGGATATAGGTCTTGCCCGGATAATCCTGCGTCAGCCTGCGCGGGTCGGGATCGGGGTCGAGAATATTCTTCTGCGCCGTGGCATTTGCGTCGCCCTTGTACTGGATGGTGCTCAGCAGCACCGAGACCCGGTCGCTGGGCTGCCACTTGACCGCCAGCTTGCCGCCCCAGTCGTTGGCGTTGTCCAGTTCGTACCCAGGATCGCCCGCAACCGATGTCGCCTTGGCATAGCCATCGTGGCGGTAACGCTGGACGGCACCGCGCACCGCGATCGTCTCGCCGATCGGAACGTTAAGCGCGGCATCGGCCTTGAGCAGGTTGTAATTGCCGTAACCGACATTGGCCGAGCCCGACAGCACGCCCGGTTCAGGCTGCTTGGAGACGACGTTGATGGTGCCGCCGGTCGAACCCTGGCCGTACATCGTACCCTGAGGGCCGCGCAGGACTTCCACTTGCGACACGTCGATGAAGGCGGCGTTGGCGGCGATCGAGTTGAAGATGTAGACGCCGTCGATGTGGAACGAGACACCGGGCTGGGTATTCGGGTTCTCGGGCGTTGCCGTACCGATTCCACGGATCGAGATATTGCGCTCGCCGCCGCCGCTCTTGGCGATCACCAGACCCGGAACGCTGCCGTTGAGGCCGGTGATCTCGGTGATGTTCGCTTTCTTGAGCGTGTCGTCGGTGACGGCGGAAACCGAAAGGGATGCCTTCTGCAAAGTGATGTTGGTGCGTTCGGCGGAAACGACGATCTCCTGAAGGCCGCCGCTTGAACCACTGCCGCCGGAACCGTCGGCCGCTGCATCTGCCGCTTCGGCTTCAGCTGCCGCTCCAGCCTCTTCCGCCCAGGCATGGGCAGGGCACGTCGCGGCAAGCAGCGCCAGGACGGAGACACCCGTGGATTTCATCAATCGAGTTCTCGTGATCACAATAACCCCCCATCGTTGGAGGCGCACCGCAATGGATGCGCGCGTTTCCACCGCCCTTCAGATTCTGAATATCCTCTTCCCGGCTGGATCGTCCGGATTGATGCCCGGCCTTCATGCAAGGCGCCGGCAAAGCCCGCCAGCACCTGCAATCCCGCGCTGCGATGTTCCTGTGCACCACCGCAGCCAGCCTGCACTACTTCCCTGATTTTTATTGTTTAACTGGCATGGTTATCTTCCATGCGCCTGGAACTGCTCGTGTACTGATACTTCGGGTCGGGCAAGACTGTTAGTTCAGCATCACCGCGCCTTGTACATCCAGCTTCGGCGATTTCCGGCGCGGCGCAAGCAGCAAGTGCCTGCGTGCGCTCGCGATCAAATGGCGGGGCACCTTGCGCAAAGAAACCGTCATACTCGGACTGCTCCGGCCTGCGGCCACAGAAGCGCCCGGTGCCGGGATGCTCGAACGCGGCGGCAGCGGCCAGCACGGTCGTATCGGAGGAGTCCATGTACTTCCTGGCCATCGACGCGCAGACTGGGGCCCAGATCAGAGGGCCATCCGGCCGGGTATCACTAAGACGCCCGGATCGAGAAAGGCCGTCACAGATGGGCGTAACTACGTGAACGGCAAGCGCTGCCCAACATGTAACCCGGCCCGCCGGCACTGCGCTTATTGCGTCCTCTTGCGGGATTTACTGCGCTTTCAGACAGCTTGCAGATGATATCGTTTACATGTATTGATTCGTTCAAGCGCTGAAGCCCCCCTTGTGGGGCCTGACGGCGAAGCGGGTGCACTCTCCTCCCTCTGCACCTGCCGACGCCACGGCGCCGAGCCTTCTCGGGTCGCACCGCAGAAGACAAAAGAAACCCCGGGGGCTATCCGCAACCCCCGGGGTTTCATCGCTTTGTCCGGGGACTGCGGTCAGGCAAGGCCCATCCGGCTGAAATCGGGTATCATGTCATCATTGCCGCTGACGAAGTCGTCGAAGGCATGTTCGGTTACGCGGATGATGTGCCGGTCGATAAAGGGCGCGCCTTCCGCTGCGCCAACTTCGGGATGCTTGAGCGCGCACTCCCATTCAAGCACCGCCCAGCCGGCGAAATCGTATTGCGCCATCTTCGAGAAGATCTGCGTGAAGTCCACCTGCCCATCGCCTAGTGAGCGGAACCGCCCCGGACGGTCGACCCACCCCTGATAACCGCCGTAGACGCCGGATTTGGGCGACATGCGAAACTCTGCATCCTTGACGTGGAAGCACTTGATCCGCTCATGATAGATGTCGATGAAACCCAGGTAATCGAGCTGCTGCAGCACGAAGTGGCTGGGATCATAGAGGATATTGGCGCGCGGGTGGTTGCCGGTGGCTTCCAGGAAGCGTTCGAAGGTGACGCCGTCGTGCAGATCTTCGCCGGGGTGCAGTTCAAAGCCGATATCGACACCGGCTTCGTCGAAGCGGTCCAGGATCGGGCGCCAACGCCGTGCCAGCTCCGCGAAAGCCTCGTCCACCAGCTGCGCCGGGCGCTGCGGCCAGGCGTAGAAATAGGGCCATGCTAGCGCGCCCGAGAAACTGGCGTGAGTGGTCAGGCCCAGCCGCTGGCTGGCGCGCGCCGCCATTTCCAACTGGCTCACCGCCCACTGCTGGCGCGCGCCGGGGTTGCCGCGCACATGCTCCGGCGCGAAGGCATCGAACGCGGCGTCATAGGCCGGGTGCACAGCAACAAGCTGGCCCTGGATGTGAGTGGAAAGCTCGGTCAGCTCCAGCCCGTGAGCGGCCAGCGTGCCCAGCACTTCGTCGCAGTAATCCTGGCTTTCCGCCGCCTTTTCAAGGTCGATCAACCGGCTGTCGTTGCTGGGTATCTGCAGGCCCTTGTAGCCCAGTCCCGCTGCCCATTCCGCGATCGAATCGAGCGAATTGAAAGGCGCATCATCGCCCACGAACTGGGCGAGGAAGATGCCCGGACCCTTGATCGTCTTCATTTGCGAAAATCCTTCTTTCAAACCTTGAGATCGACCCAGCCGCTTTCGTCGCGGCTGGCGGCCACGGCGGCGGCAACCAGCGCCATGCCGCGCAGGCCATCCTCGATGCCCGGCACCAGTGAGCCGCCCTCTCCGCGCAGGTCCCGCGCGAAATCGCGGTAGAGATTGGCCAGCGCTTCCAGCAGCCCCTCCGGATGACCGCCCGGCAGACGTGTGCCGCGCATGGCGACGGCGGACAGCCCCGGATCGCCGGCGCGCACCACTTCCATGCCGCCTTCACTCTTCAGCCATTCGAAGCGGTTGGGGTTTTCCTGGCTCCAGCGCAGGGCGCCGGTTTCGCCGTAGATGCGGATGGCAAGGTCGTTGCCCTCACCCGTCATCACTTGCGAGGCCGAGAGCAACCCCCGCGCGCCGCCTTCGAAGCGCAGGAACATCTGGCAATCATCGTCGAGCGCGCGGCCCGGCACCACGGTGCCAAGGTCGGGATTGATGCGGCTGACGCGCAGTCCGGTGACGAATTCGGCTAGATGGAAGGCGTGGACGCCAATGTCGGCGATGCAGCCGCCCTCACCCGAACGCGCCGGGTCCAGCCGCCATTCGGCCTGCTTGCCCTCTGCCGCTCCGGCCAGCCAGCCCTGGTTGTATTCCACCACGACCTTGCGCACCGCGCCGATCGCGCCTGCGGCAATGCGTTCGCGCATTTCGCGCACCAGCGGGTAGCCGGAATAAGTATACGTCAGCGCGTAAGGCACCGGGTTGGCAGCGAGCGCGGCCGCCAGTTCACGCGCCTGTTCCAGCGTCGCGGTCATCGGCTTGTCGCTGATCACCGCGATCCCGGCGCGCATCGCGGCACAGGCGGCGGGCAAGTGATGAAAGTTGGGCGTGGCGATGGTGACGAACTGGATGCCGTCGGCGCGGGCCGCCTCGGCTTCCAGCATGGCCTCGATCGAGGGATAGGCGCGTTCCGGCGCGATGCCGTAGCCGCGCCCGGCCTCTGCGCTGCGCTGCGCATCTCGGCTGAAGGCGCCCGCGACAAGCGCGATCTCGCCGTCCAGTTCGGCAGCGATACGGTGTACCGGCCCGATGAATGAGCCGGGCCCGCCACCGACGAGGCCCATGCGGATACGATCAGCCATGGATATACGTCCTTTCAGGGTCGATTCGGCAGGTTGCTGCTGCCCCAATGAAAACGATAACAGCCCATTGATAGCCAGAAACCCGCCATTTGGGCAAGCCTGCGCCGAGGGCATCTTGACAAGCTGCGAGGATTGAGGCTTTTTTAAAAAGAAAAGGTTTACATTGGCGTGGCACGGGTCGACCCTGTCGCTTCGCTTCAGGCAGGAAATCCGTCAAATGCTTTCGTTCGGTGTCGATCTCATCACGTTCTTTCATCCCGGATTCTGGGGGATGACGAGTGAAGACGAGGTGGTCGCCTTCGGCAATGCCCAGCCGCGCCCATTCTGGGATCGGATGCTGGATACGCTGGAGCAGAGCGGCGTCACCGGTATCGAGATGACCTTCGCTCCCTTCGGCGCGGACGGCCTGATCGCCGCCTACGGATCGCATGAAGCCGCCAAGGCCGAATTGGACCGCCGGGGGCTGGCCATCGCCAGCGGTTTCTTCGCCGACATCGCCATCGAGGGCGGCCCCAATGGCGGCTGGGCCGAGCCCGAAACCGAGGCCCGCTGGCTCGCCAAGGGTGAGGAACTGGCCAAGGCCCTTGCCGGGTGGGGCGCCGACGTCATGGTCATCGGCCTGCCGATGCGGACCAGCTGGGATGCCCAGCCTCCGGTCTTCGTCGGCCTAGACCTGGCGCAGAAGGCGGCGGACTTCGCCAACAGGCTGGGCGCGGTGACGCTGCGCCACGGCGTGCGACTGGCGCTCCACACCGAGGCGCATTCGATGTTCTGCCAGCCGCGCGATATCGACCTGCTGCTGCTGCTGACCGACCCGGTCTATGTCGGATTCTGTCCCGATAGCGCCCATATCCTGCTTTCCGGCGGCGATCCGGCGGCCATCGTCGCGCGCCATGCCGAGCGCGTGGTCATCGCCCACTGGAAGGACGCCACCGGCCCCATGCCGATCAACATCCCCATCGATCACGCCATCCACCACGCCCACCGCGCCTATTTCTGCGCGATCGGCGATGGCAAGGTGGACTTCGACGCATGGGCGGAGTTGATGGTGCGCCGCACCAGCCAGAACTGGGCCATCCTGGAGATCGACGCCGTGCCGGACCCGCTTACCGAGACTCGCAAGTCGCTGGAATTCGCGCGCGCCGTGCTCGAACGCCTGACCCCTTCGCGCGTCGGCTGCCCGGCATGAGCGGCAGCCTGAACGGCAGCGCCCTGACCTGGCGCGAAAAGCTCAGCTATGCGCTGGGCAATTTCGGGATCAACCTGCCGTTCGGCATGACCAATGCCTACCTGCTCTATTTCTATACCGACATCTACGGCGTCAGCGCCGGCACCGTTGCCTCGCTATTCCTGATCGCGCGCTGCGTCGATGCGATTTTCGACCCGATGATGGGCCTGCTGATCGACCGCACCGAAACGCGCTGGGGCAAGCATCGTCCGTTCCTGCTATGGCTGGCCGTGCCTTTCGCAGTATGCGGCGCCATCGTGTTCTGGGCGCCGCCGCTGCAAGGCTGGGAGAAGATCGCCTTCATCTTCGTCAGCTACACGCTGATGGGCATCCTCTATTCCGCCGTCAGCCTGCCGCTGAATTCGATGCTGCCCACGCTGACCCGCGATCCGCGCCAGCGCAACACCATCAACGCCCTGCGCGAAGTGATCGGATCATCCGCCACCGTCGGCATCGGCTATGCCGCGCTCCCGCTCATCAAGGCATTCAGCAATGGCGACGAGGCACATGGCTTCCTCGTTCTCGCCGCGATCACGGGCGTCATCACGCTGGTGTGCATGCTCAATGCCTTCGCCAATACACGCGAACGGGTGGAGGTGGACGCCAGCGTCGCCAAACTGACCACCGCACAGTCGCTTGAGGCCACTAAGGGCAACTGGCCGTGGATCGCGACGATGCTGGTGAACTTCTTTTTCTGGATCGGCTTTACCGGCCACATCCAGTCCTTCGTATATTTTGCGAACAACGTGCTGGGCGATGCCGAATTCACCTCCACCCTGATGCTGACGATGCTGGCGGTGCTGATCGGTACGGCGCTGGCGGGCGTATGCGCCAATGCCATCGGCAAGCGCATGACCGGCGCCATCGGCGCAGGCGTGGCCACGCTGTTCACCGCGCTGATGCCGCTGTCCGACAGCCACGCATGGCTGATTACCGCCAATGTCGTCGCCTATATGGGTCAGGGCCTGATCGGCGGCCTGCTGTTCTCGCTGATGGCCGATGCGGTCGACTACGGCGCATGGCGCTCGGGCTTCAGGGCGCAGGGCTTCCTGTTCGCCGCCTCCAGCTTCGGCGTGAAGCTGGGCATGAGCGTGGGCGGTGCGGCCGGTGCGTGGTTCCTTAGCCTTGCCGCCTACGACGCCAAGGCCGCTGCCACGCCCGCCGTGGTCACAGCCGTGATGGCTGGCCACGTCTGGCTGCCCGCCGCCAGTTATGTGGCCATGGGCCTGTCGCTTCTGCTGTTCCGCTTTGCCCCCGCCTATACGCGCGGCGATGCTGCTCCCGCCTGATCGAGACCCGAAATGCGCACCCAGTTCGACTACATCATCGTTGGCGCCGGTTCGGCCGGATGCGTCCTTGCCGAGCGCCTCAGCGCCGACGGCAGCAAACAGGTGCTGCTGCTCGAAGCAGGCGGCCGCAACGACGAATTCATGGTCCGCATGCCGCGCGGCATGGTCAAGATCTGGACCAAGCCCAAGTGGTACTGGCCCTTCCCGGCCGAGCAGCAGGGGGAACGTCCCGCCGGCGAAACCTGGTACTACGGCAAGGGGCTGGGCGGATCGAGCGCGGTCAACGGCACCTGGTATTTCCGCGGCCAGCCGCGCGATTTCGATGCCTGGGAAGCGCTGGGCAACAAGGGCTGGAACTGGTCCGAGATAGAGCGCTGCTACCGCGAACTCGAAGACTTCCGGGGAACCGGCTACGGCCAGCGCGGCAAGGGCGGCCCGATGCAGGTCACCGAAGTGCCCAAGGGCGACGCCGTGCTGACCGGCGCCATTCTGGAAGCCGCGCGCGAGGCGGGCATTCCCGTCCACCCCGACGTCAACACGCCTGGCACCCAGGTCGCCGGGCGGACCCAACAGACCGTCGATGCGCGCGGCAACCGCGTCACCGCCTATACCGCCTTCCTCAAGCAGGCGCAAAAGCGGGCCAACCTGACGATCCTGACGGGCGCGCTGGTCCGCCGTGTAACGTTCGAGGGCAAGCAGGCCACCGGCGTCCTCGTCGATATGGGCGGCCGCGACGTGACGTTCACCGCGCCGCGCACCATCCTGTCGGCAGGCGTGTTGCAAAGCCCCAAGCTGCTGCAGCTTTCCGGCATCGGCCCCGGCGAAGTCCTGCGCCGCCACGGCATCGAGGTGGTCCACGAAAACCCGCACGTCGGCCGCCACATGAACGAGCACATGATGGTCGCGCTGTCATGGCGGCTCAAGAAAGCGCGCGGCCTCAATCATGAATTCCGGGGCTGGCGCGCCTATATGCACGGGCTGCGCTACATGCTGGGCGGCAAGGGCCTGATGGCCTCCCTGCTGCCGGAAGTCTCGGTCATGGCCTCGATCGAGGCTGACAAGGACTGGCCGGACCTCCAGATCGGCATATCGCCCTATTCCATGGCCCAATCGGAAGACGACAAGCCCGAGGCCGGGCGCGGCCAGACGGAAAGCGTACCCGGCATCACCGCCACCGCATTCTGCCTTCGCCCGAACAGCCACGGCTATGTCGAGATCGCCTCGACCGACCCTGCCGTATCGCCGCGACTGGTGCCGCAGTGGTTCTCCGTCCCCGAAGACCGCGTGACCATCCAGCGCGCCATCCGCAAGGTGCGCGAAGTCATGGCCCAGCCCGCCCTCGCGCCCTACGTGGGCGAGGAAACCGCGCCCGGCCCCGCAGTGCAAAGTGACGAGGAAATCCAGCAGGCCGCCAACTGGATGATCTCCACGGGCCTGCACGGCACCGGCACCTGCCGCATGGGGCCGGATGCGGCGGCCAACGTCGTAGACGGGGGGCTCCGCGTCCACGGCGTAAGCGGACTTTACGTGGCGGATTGCTCGGCGATGCCTACCGCGATCTCGGGCAATACCAACGGGCCGGCCATGGCCTTCGCCTGGCGCGCGGCGGAAGTGATCGCGGGCGAGCGCTGACCGAAAGGGGCGGTGCGCCCGACGAACCGCGCGCACCCCACAACGAATTGCACTTCATGCAACACCCGCGCTTGCCGCAAGCCGATCGCAAATGTAACGTTTACATCATATGGCGAACATCAAGGACATCGCCCGCGTCGCGGGTGTTTCGGTAGCAACGGTATCGCGCGCGCTGAGCACGCCTTCGCTGGTGCGCCCTGCCACCATCGAGCGGATCGAGGCGGCCATCGCCGACCTCAACTACGAACCCAACCACCTCGCCGCCGGCCTGCGCCGCCAGCGTAGCGACAACGTCATCGTCGCCGTTCCCAGCATCTTCAACCCGTTCACCTCCGCCTTCGTCGAGGGCATCGAGAACGTGGCGCGGGCGAACAAGATGCGCGTGCTGCTGGGCATTACAGAGGGCGATATCGACACCCTCAACAAATACGTCTCGATGATCGCGGGCAAGCAGGCCGACGGCATGATCCTGCTGGAAAAGTCCTTGCCCGATATCGTCCGCAATCCTCCCACCAAAAGCAAGATGCCCCCGCTGGTCGCGGCCTGCGAATATCCGCCGGACATCACCCTGCCCCGCGTGCGCACCGACGATCATGAGGCCAGCGCGCTGGTCGTGGGGCACCTTGCGGAACTGGGCCATACCCGCATCGCCGCGATCACCGGTCCGCTTGACCAGTTCATGTCGAAGGACCGCCTCTCCGGCTACAAGCTGGGCCTGCTGCGGGCACGCATCGAGGTGGACGAGGCGATCATCGCCACCGGCGATTTCTCGCTCCAGTCGGGCTACGACGCGATGCTGCGATTGCTGGACGCCGACCCGCAGTTCACCGCCGTCACCTGTGCCAACGATGAAATGGCGCTGGGTGCGCTCAGCGCGCTGCAACAGCGCGGCATCAGCGTTCCGGACGAAATGTCCGTCACCGGTTTCGATGATTTGCGCTTCGGCGCCTTCTCCAGCCCGCCGCTCACCACCGTCCACATTCCGACGGTGGAGATCGGCGAGGCGGCGATGCGGCTGATGCTGGATTCGCTGCTCCAGCCGGATCAGGTCAGTGCCTCGCGCGAGGTGATCCTGCCGCACCGCCTGATCGTGCGCAAGTCCACCGCCGCCCCGAAAAAGCGGCGCAAGGCCTAGGCCGAAGGGCGCGCCAAGCCGAGCCGTTCTTCAACCTCGCGCGCGACCGCCACAAGCCGCCGGTCGGCATAACGCGGCGCGATCAGCGACACGCCGATGGGCATCCCGCCCTCTCCCTGCGCCAGCGGCAGGTTGACGACAGGCGCGTGTAGCAGCGTCCAGGGCTGGTTGAACTTCGGCTCCCCCGGCGACCGGCCCCGCGGCGCGATGCCCGGCGCACTGGGCGCCAGCACTGCATCCAGCCCCGTAATCGCGCGCTCAAACCCCGTCCGCGCGGCAGCGGCACGGTCATGAGCTTCGCGCAGGCGCGCGTCGGGATAGCTGGCGAGCGCATCGACGCGCAGGTGGAAGTCGGCATGGAGCAGGTCCGGCCGCGATCGGGCGAGGCTGAGGAACGCTGCGGCCCCTTCGCGGAACAGGATCGCGCGGTGATCGTGGTTGAGATGTTCGAATTCAGGCAGCGCGTCGATATCGACCATCACCACCCCGGCCCCCGCCATCGCGGCGGCCACGCCGTCGAACGCGGCCTTGCCGCCCGGCGTCATCTCATCCCACCACGGCGTACGGAAAACGCCGATGCGCAAGGGCTGCGGCCCGAGCGGCGGCGCCTCGGCCAGCCCGAAAACCGCGCAGACCCGGTCGCACAAGTCCAGGTCGCGGGTGTACCAGCCTACGGTGTCCAGACTGTTGGCGTACATCTTCACCCCTTCGCGGCTGACAAGGCCCCAAGTCGGCTTGAAGCCGTGAATACCGCAGAAGCTGGCGGGGCGGATGGTCGATCCGCCGGTCTGCGTTGCCAGCGCCAGCGGCACATGCCCATCCGCTACCGCCGCCGCCGAACCGGCTGAGGAACCGCCCGGCGTTCGCGTGAAGTCATGAGGATTGGCGCTGACGGCATTGCGCCCGGCTGCGGCGAATTCAGTGGTGTCGGTCTTGCCCAGAATCACCGCACCTGCCGCGCGCAAGGTAGCGACGCAGCCCGCATCCTCGGATGGCACGAAGCCTGTGAACAGCGGCGAATTATGCGTCAGTGGCATTCCGGCGACGGCGATGACGTCCTTAACCCCTACACAAACCCCCGCTAACGGCCCATTAGCGCCGCCTTGCGCATCCAGAGCCTGCGCGGCCGCCAGCGCGCCGACGTCATCGACATGAAGCCACGCCCGCACCCGTGCATCGCGCGCGGAGATGCGCCGCAATGCAGCATGGACATTCGCGGTGGCGGAGGAGTAGGCGCTCTGGACCATGAATCAACGAATCCCTCAAGGAAGACCGCGCCTGCACGCGCTGGACATGCATAGGCAGGGCTTGATGACAGGTGAGCACTGTGACTTCCCGCTTGGCTTGTGTAAAGCATTACATTATGCGGTGCAGCAATGACCCAGCCTGCTAGCCCCCAAGCGGCCCCGCATTCACGCGGACCTTCGGCCGGACCGTCGATCGCCGCCGCGCTGGCGACTACGACGACGATCCAGATCCTATCGACGGTGACCGCGCTGGCACTCACCGGCATCGCGCCGCTGGTCGCGCCTGATTTCGGGCTTGCCCCGCACTACGTCGGCTATCAGATCAGCGTGATCTATGCCGCCGGCATGTTGGCATCGGCCGTGGCGGGAACCCTGATCCAGCACCGCGGGCCGGTGCAGGTGGAGCAACTGGCGCTGGGCTGCTTCGGCGCCGCGTTGCTGCTGCTGGCAAGCGCGAACCCGTGGGTCGCGGTGCTTGCCTCGATCGTCATCGGGACCGGCTATGGGGTGCAGAACCCCGCCAGCGCGCAGATTCTGGGCGCGGTGACGCCGCCGCACCGCCGTTCGCTGATCTTCTCGATCAAGCAGGCCGGCGTGCCCATCGGCGGCGTGCTGGCCAGCCTGCTGCTGCCGGCAATGGCCCCGGTGCTGGGCTGGCAGCTGTCCCTGACCCTGCTTGCCATTCCCTGTTTCGCGATGATCGGCGTGCTGGCGCTGAAGGGCGGCCCGCCCCGGCCCGCCCGCCCCGCCAGCGTCGCCCTGTGGCCCAACTTCGTTTACGAGCAGCGCATCATCTGGGGCAGTGCCCCGCTACGTGCGCTGGCGGTGCTGGGAATGCTCTACTCCTCCCTCCAGCTTTCGCTGTCCGCATTCGCGGTCATCATGCTGGTCGATCATGGCTGGCCGCTGGTTCAGGCCGGGCTTGTTGCCGGAGCGCTGCAGGCGTGCGGAGCCCTGGGCCGTGTCTCATGGGGCGGTCTTGGCGACCGTTTCGGCGGCTTTGCGGTGCTGGCGCTGATCGGCGCGGTGTCGATGGGCTGCATGATCGCGCTGTGGCAGCTCGACGCGCTGCCGGTCTGGGTCCAGATCGCGGTGCTGTGCCTGTTCGGCTTCTGCATGAGCGGGTGGAACGGCGTGGTCATGGCCGAATGCACCCACCACTGCGCCCCCGAAGACGCAGGCCGCGTGATCGGCGGCGCCCTGGTCTACACGTTCCTAGGCGTCATGATCGGCCCTGCCGCGATGGCGACGATCTATGCATGGTGCGGCGATTACGGCACCAGCTTCCTGCTGGTCAGCTGGGTTGCCGCGCTGGGCGCCGTGATCGCCGCCCGCGCCGCCATCAAGGGCTGATATCTCCCCGCCCGTTCCTCCTTCGACATGCTCGGGACGAGCGGGCGGGGGTTTGGGTGTCAGAAGCGAAAGCTGACCCAGCCGGCAAGGAAGTCCGAGCTGCGATAGCCCGCATCGGTCAGCGCCGGACCCGCCGCCAGATGCTCGTAGCGCCCGGTGAACGATACGCGCGGCGTGATCGACCACACCAACTGCAACCGCGCGAGATCGGCGATCTTGCGCGACTGCCCGTTCTGCGTTCCCGCGAAGGGCTGACCGTTGGCGCGGTAGACCGCATCATAGACGTTATCGCGCCAGGCCAGCTCGTATTCCGCTGTGACGCGGGCGTTCTTGAACGGGGTGAAGCTGACGTTCGGCGTCACCGCGACCAGGTTCGAGGGCGTGAGGTACAGCTGGTAGCTGAAGTAGATGTTGTTGCCGAAGGGCGAATAGGCATTGCGCAGCTTGCCGTCGCCGTAGCCGCCCCCGCCGCTGGCATAGTCGACGTGGACACCCACGCGCGGCGCGGTCTTGGCCTTGCCCAGCCGGTAAGTGGTGGCGATGAAGGCCTGCCAGGCGTCGATATCCTGGTCGATATAGGTCCCCCACTGGTGGTTCACCGACCAGTCCACGTTGACCGGCCCCACGTCCCCGCGCAGCTCCGCGCCAAGGTAATAGCGGGTGGCCGGACCGATCCGCCCGCCCCAGGCCCCGACATCGTTTTGCCGCCGCCACAGGAAAGTATCCAGGTATAGCTGCGAGCCGCCAAGGAACGTCTTGGGCAGCACGAAGCCCAGATTCCCGCCCGAAAACCGGCGCGCGGGATCGTTGACGTCGTCCGCCGTGCCGAGGTCGCCGTAGGCGGTGGGACGGAAATCGAACACGCCTGCACGCACCGTCCGCCCGCGCGCCCATGCGCGCACGCCGTTCAGTGTGTAGCGGATCGTATTGTTGTCACGCTGCGAGGTCAGCAGGTTGGGGCCATCGGTGAACTCCTGCCGTCCATAGCGCACGCCGACGTCGATGCCGCCGATCTCGCCGCTGGCTTCCACGAAGGACTGCTGGATCACCAGATCGTTGCGCAGCGAGGTGGATGGCACGCCAAGGTTGCGCCCGCCGATGCCGCCGTGGGCAAGCTCGCCATAAGCGCGCAAGTGCTCACCGACATGCAGGTCCGCACCAGCGACGATGCGGGTGATGTCCTGGCGCTGGGCATCGGCTTCGCGCAGGTTCGGATTGGTCGTCTCGTTCACTCGCAGGCGCAGCTCGCCAGAGAGGGTGAGGTAGATGTCGCCATCTTCGTCCAGCGGCAGGTACTTCAGTCGGTCGAGCAGGTCGTCCCGCTTTTTCGCATCGCGCATCGAGGTCCAGTCCTCGGCCCAGCGTGAGAGGCTGTAGCCGCCCGTGACGGCCCCGTCGCCGTTGTAGGAGGCGGGATATTCAGCCTTCTTGTCTTCGGCGTGTGCCAGCGCAGGGGCCATGACGGAGGCGAGCGAAAGGGTGGCGGCAAACAGCCGCGCAGAAACGGTAGTCATCGAGGGTCTCCCGGTGCGCGCGCCTCTATCGGGCGCGCTTGTTATCTCGGGCCGCGTTTATTCGGCGGGAACGGCGTGGGCGGGCAGAGCCAGCGTGGTCCCGCTGAGCGCGGCATCCAGCTGGTCGTGGTCCAGCTTGCCTTCCCAGCGCGAGACCACCACCGTCGCCACCGCATTGCCGATGAAGTTGGTGAGGCTGCGGCATTCGGACATGAAGCGGTCAACGCCCAGGATCAGCGCCATGCCCGCGACCGGCACCGAAGGCACGATCGAAAGGGTGGCCGCCAGGGTGATGAAGCCCGCACCGGTCACGCCCGCCGCGCCCTTGGACGAAAGCATCGCCACGCCCAGCAGAAGCAGCTGCTGGCCGATGGTCAGGTCCACGTTGCAGGCCTGCGCGATGAACAGCGCTGCCAGCGTCATATAGATATTGGTGCCGTCGAGGTTGAAGCTGTAGCCGGTGGGGACGACGAGGCCGACGATCGCCTTGGGGCAACCGGCGCGCTCCATCTTCTCGATCAGCGCAGGCAGCGCGCTTTCCGAGGAGGACGTGCCCAGCACCAGCAGCAATTCGCCCTTGAGATAGCCGATCAGGCGGAAGATCGAGAAGCCGCACAGGCGGGCGACGGCGCC
Source organism: Novosphingobium sp. P6W (assembly GCF_000876675.2). Classification (GTDB taxonomy): domain Bacteria; phylum Pseudomonadota; class Alphaproteobacteria; order Sphingomonadales; family Sphingomonadaceae; genus Novosphingobium. Next base: position 1,387,291 of record NZ_CP030353.1, on the reverse strand, counting down.
CAGCACCACCAGCACGAAGATCAGCGAGGTTGCATAGAAGGTCGCCACCAGCGCCGCGAGGTTGGCCAGGCTGCCCACACCGTACTTGCCGATGGTGAAGGCCATGGCGCCAAAGGCACCGATCGGCGCCACGCGCATGACGATCGACACCAGCTTGAAGACGACGACCGAGACGTCTTCGAGGATCGAGAGGATACGCTCGCCGCGCTCACCGATAGAGGCCAGCGAAATGCCGAACAGGATCGCGACGACAAGGACCTGAAGGATGTTGCCCTGCGTGAGCGAGGACACCAGCGTGTCCGGGATCATCGCATTGAGGAAGCCGACCAGCGAGGTTTCGTGCGCCTTCTCGGAATATTCAGCCACCTTGCCGGCATCGAGCGAGGCGGGGTCGATGTTGAGGCCCGAGCCCGGCTGCACCACGTTGGCAACTACCATGCCGACGATCAGCGCCAGGGTGGAGAAGAAGAAGAAATAGCCAAAGGCCTTGGCGGCCACGCGGCCCACCGATCCAAGATCGCGCATACCGGCGATGCCGGTCACAATGGTGAGGAAGATGACAGGAGCGATCACCATCTTCACCAGCTTGATGAACATGTCGCCCACCGGCTTCAGCGATTCGCCCAGGACCGGATAGAAGTGCCCGAGCAGGACACCCGCCGTGATTGCCACCAGCACCTGCAGGTAGAGATGGGAATACCAGCGGCGCGGCGCGGGATGTGCGCCGTCATGGGGCTGAACGTCGGTGGGTGTGTAATGCATATCGGTCGCCTGTCATCCTCTCGGGCAAGGCAGCGCCTGGGGCGGTGCTCGTGCCGGGCAATTCTGCGCTTCGATGCGCTGCGCGCAAAGGGAATTGCGAAAATTGATGAATCTTTGTTTTTCAATATTTTACCGATAACTCAGACGATATCCTGTCCAGCTTCCTGCACATGCCAAATCCGAAATGTGCAGAAATTTGCACATCGCAAGGTGGTAGCGTATCGGACTCGGGTGATCCGAACGAGAAACCTCGGCCTGCTGGCCGCAGCGCTGGTCTGCGCCGCCGTTGTGGCCTTCGCCGCCGGGCTGGCTGTGCGCAGTGCGGCCACGGCGCGATTTGCGCAGGCCGCAGCCACCGACGCACGACTGCGCCAGGCCCTGCTCGCCAGCGAAGTGGCACGGTTCCGCCTGCTCCCCCTGGCGCTGGGCGACGATGAGGACCTCGTGGCGCTCGTCTCCGGCAAACCCGGTGCGGCCAGCGTGATGAACGCCAAACTGGAGCGGCTTTCACGCGATTTCGGATCGCCGATCATCTACGTCATCCGCAGCGACGGACTGACGCTGGCAGCCAGCAACTGGCGCGATCCACGCAGTTTCCTGGGCAAGGACTATAGTTTCCGACCCTATTTCCGCGCCGCCATGCGCACCGGCACCGGCGAACAGTTCGCGCTGGGCACAGTGAGCCACCAGCCCGGCCTGTTCTTCGCGCGCCGCGCCGCCGGGGGCAGCGTGGTAGTCATGAAGATGGCGTTCGACCGGGTCGAGGAGCAGTGGCGCGAGGGCGGCGGGCTGACGTTCGTGACCGACCGCGACGGGGTGATCCTCGTCACCAGCCGCCGCGACTGGCGCTATGCGGCAACGCGCAGCCTTGCCCCGCAGCGCAGCCGCATCGAGCGCGAGACGATCGGCGTCGGCAATCTCGGCCCGCCCCCCTTCACCGTGCGCGGAAACGGACGCATCGCGATCCCCGGCGAAAGGGGAGACTTCCTGCTCGCCGCCACGCCGCCCAGTCCGGCCGGCTGGCGGGTGAACCTGGCCCTGCCCCTGCGCGCGATCGATACCACCGTGCGCGCAGCCCAGATCGGCGCTGCCCTGGCTACCCTTGCACTACTGGCCCTTGCCCTGGTCCTGCGCGAGCGGGGGCGCCGCCGCTCCGAGCGCACCGCGCAGCTTGAAGCCGCCGTCGCCGAGCGGACGGTGGACCTGCGCCGCGAAATCGAGGAGCGCGCCGCCGCCGAGGAACATGCCGCGCAGCTGCGCGAAGGGCTGCGGCAGGCCAACCGGCTCGCCACGCTGGGACAGGTTACTGCCAGCGTCGCGCATGAAACCGCGCAGCCAGTGGCGGCGATCCGCAACTATGCCGCAACCTCGCGCCAGCTTCTGGACATGGGGGCGGACAGTGAAGTGCGCGCCAACCTTCAGGCGATAGACCGCATGGCCGAGCGTATCGGCACCGTAACTGCGGAACTGCGCGGTTTCGCGCGCAAGGGCAGCCGGGCGGGCGGGCCGATCCCGCTGGAGGAAGTGGTGGAAGGCGCTTGCCTGCTGCTCAAGGAGCGCCTCTCGCGCGTCGATTTCACACGGCCGCAGATCGGTTCCGAGGTCGTGGTTTTCGGCGGACGGGTGCGGCTGGAGCAGGTGCTGGTCAACGTCCTGCAAAACGCGCTGGAAGCGTTGGACGCGTGCCCCGAACCGCGCCTTGCCCTGACATGGGCCTATCATGACGGCAGCGTGCGCATGCTCGTCACCGATAACGGCCCCGGCATCGCGCCCGAAGTGGCGGGCCGCCTGTTCACCCCCTTCGCCACCAGCCGCCAGACCGGCCTTGGTCTTGGCCTGGTGATTGCCAAGGACATCATGGAGGACTTCGGCGGCAACCTGCACCTTGTGCCCTCCGAAACCGGCGCCTGCTTCGCCATTACGCTGAAGCGCGCGCCGTGATGGACAGTTCCCGCCGCGTCGCTCTGGTGGAGGACGACGAGGACCTTCGCGTATCCACCGCCCAGGTGCTGACCCTTGCCGGGTTCGCGGTGGAGGCATTTCCCGCCGCCGCGCCCGCGCTAGCGGCCATCGATGCCGACTGGCCGGGCCTAGTGGTGACCGACGTGCGCATGCCTTACATGTCTGGCATCGAGTTGCAGCGCGCTCTGCACGAACGGGACAGCGAACTCCCGGTGATCCTGGTGACCGGGCACGGCGACGTGACCATGGCGGTCGATGCGCTGAAGGCCGGGGCCTGGGACTTTCTTACCAAGCCGTTCGACCCGCAGGCGCTGATCGCCGCCGCCGACCGCGCGGCGACCGCCCGCGCCCTTGCCCTCGACAACCGGCGGCTGCGGGCCGAGGCCCAAGGAGAGGAATCGTCCGGGCTGGTCGGCCAGTCGCCCGCGATCCGGCGCCTGCGTGAGATGATACCCACCCTTGCCAATGCCGATATCGACCTGTTCATCGAGGGCGAGACCGGCACCGGCAAGGAACTGCTCGCCCGCCTGATCCACCGCGCCGGCAAGCGCGCGCGGCACCGTTTTCTGGCGGTCGCCTGCGCTGCGCTGCCCGATCCGCTGGAGGATGAACTCTTCGCCCCCAGCGGCGAGGCCAGCATCGCCGCCGCCAATCGCGGTACCTTGTTCCTGGACGACATCGACCAGGCCGCGCGGCGCCTGCAGTCGCGGCTGGTGCCGCTGGTGGAGGAACGCGCCCTGCGCAGTCCCGGCGCGCGCGAGCCGCTGCCGCTGGACCTGCGCGTGATCGCCACTGGCGGAGCGGAAGAAGGCGACCTGTCCGCCCGGATCGCGCCGGCGCTGTTCTACCGGCTGGCGGCGCTGCGCCTGCGAATGCCTCCCCTGCGTGAGCGGCGCGAGGATGTGCCCGCCCTGTTCGCCCACTTGGCCGGGGCGGCGGCCGCGCGTCTGCGGCGCCCCCTGCCCGAGATGACCGGCGCCGTGCGCGACCACCTTGCCGGGCACGACTGGCCGGGCAACGTGCGCGAACTGGCGCATTATGCCGAACGCTTCGTGCTGGGGCTGATCGAGGCCGCGCCGCTGCCGCTGGCCGAAGCCGCCGGTGACACCCTGCCGCAGCGGCTGGACGCCTTCGAGCGCGAGACGATCATGGCGGCGGTGGTGGCTGCGGGCGGCGAGATCGGCGCGGCCATCCAGCGTCTGGGTATCCCGCGCAAGACCTTCTACTACAAGGTCAACAAGCTGGGGATCGACCTGACCGCCCTGCGCAAGGGCGCCGCAAGGGAGGGTTAAGGCCCAGTCATCTGCGCATCATCCCCGTATCATCGGCGCATCGGGGAGAACAAGGCAGCTACGCTGCCACCGCCGCGTAGAGCGTGATCTGGGAATGCAGCCCGCCTTCCGAAGACTGGCCCACCCAGATATCGAACAGCCCCGGCTCGGCGAGACGCTTGTTATCCGAACCGACGAATTCCAGATCCGTGCGCGACAGGGTGAATTTCACCGTCCGGCTGCCACCCGGATCGAGCGTTACCCGTTCCATCCGCTTGAGTTCCCGGATCGGCCGGGTACGGCTGGCCACACGGTCGCGGATGTAAAGCTGCACCACTTCGCTGCCCTTGCGCTTGCCCTTGTTGGTGAGGCGGGCCGTGATCTCGATGGTGCCGTCCCAGCGCAGGGCCGGATCAGCGATGTGCAGCCGGTCCAGCGCGAACTCGGTGTAGCTGAGGCCGTGTCCGAAAGGATAGCGCGCGCTGTTGTCGGTGGTGGAATAGCGCGCCTTGTACTCGGTACTGCCCTTGTCCAGCACCGGGCGGCCGGTGGATTTGCGGTCGTAGTAGAACGGCTCCTGGCCCGATTCCCACGGAAAACTGACAGGTAGCTTGCCCGAAGGATCAGCCTTGCCGGTGACGAGATCGGCGATGGCATTACCCGCTTCCGAACCGAGGAACCACGTCGCCAGCACCGCATTGGCATTGGCGACGCCTTCATGCAGCGCCAGCGCGCGGCCGTGGCGCAGCAGGACGACGGTGGGCTTGCCGGTCGCGGCGATAGCATCGGCCAGCGCCTGCTGGGCGGCGGGAATCTCGATCACGGTGCGCGACTGCGCCTCGCCCGACATATCCTGCGATTCGCCAAGCGCCAGCAGGACGACATCGGCCGCCTTGGCCGCCTTCACCGCCGCGTCGATGCCGCCGTCCACGGGCCCATGGATGCCGCAGCCCGTCACCACCGTCAGTTTGGCGGGATCGGGCAGCGCGGCGCGCAGGCCGCTGGCGATATCGACACCCTTGGCGGGATCGCCGTAGAAGGCCCAGGGACCGTAGAGGTTGTCCTTGTCCTCTCCGAAAGGGCCGATCAGGGCGATCTTCTGCTGCTTGTCCGGGTCCAGCGGCAGCACCCCGTCGTTCTTGAGCAGCACTGCCGAACGCGTACCCGCCTCCCGCGCGAGGGCGATATGGGCAGGCGCGCCGATTCGGCTGCTTTCCGCCTTTTCGTCCAGCGAACGCCACGGGTTTTCGAACAGGCCCATGGCGGCCTTGACGTAGAGGATGCGCCGCACTGCAACGTCGATGGTGCCCATCGGCACCGCGCCACTTTTCACCAGTTCAGGCAGATAACGGATGTAGAGCCCGCTCTGCATCGACATGTCGACGCCGGCCAGCACCGCCAGGCGCGCGGCATCGCGGTCGTCTTCGGCAAAGCCGTGCGCCACCAGCTCCTCGTCGGCGGTGTAGTCCGAGAACACGAAGCCGCGAAAGCCCATCTCGCCGCGAAGGATGTCGGTCATCAGTTCGCGATCGGCGGTGGCGGGCACGCCGTTGATCTCGTTGAACGCCGCCATCGTGGTCAGCGCGCCTGCCGCAAAGGCCGAACCGAAGGGCGGCAGGTGGGTTTCGCGCAAAGTCTCGTCGCTGATATCGACGTTGCCGTATTCCAGCCCGGCCGCGACCGCGCCGTAGGCGGCAAAGTGCTTGGGACAGGCCAGCAGCGAATCGTCACGCCGCAGATCGCGGCCCTGAAACCCCCGGACCCGCGCGGCGGTCAGAAGCGCGGTGAGGGTCACGTCCTCGCCCGCGCCTTCGACCACGCGGCCCCAGCGCTGGTCGCGCGCCACATCGGCCATCGGCGCGAACGTCAGGTGCAGGCCCGCCGCCGTCGCCTCGACCGCCATGGCCCGCGCGGTGCGCTGGACCAGCGTCGGATCGAAACAGGACGCTTCGCCCAGCGGCACCGGGAAGATCGTTTTCAGCCCGTGGATCACGTCGCCGGCGAAGATCAGCGGAACACCCAGACGGCTGTCGTTCACCGCCATTTCCTGTGCCTTGCGCGCGCCCGCCACGCCAATGCCGTTGAACAGGCAACCCACGCGGCCCTTGCGGATTTCCTGCGCCAACCGCTTCACATCCTGGATGCCGGCATCTGGGTTGGGCGGGTTGAACGGGCGGAAGGCATCGGCAAGGCAGGTCATCTGCCCCGCCTTTTCCTCGACCGTCATGCGCTTGATGAGGTCGTCCACGCGCTCGACATCGCCCGCAGCCAGCGCCCCGCGAGATACCCCGAGAGCAAGCGAGCTGGTAATGATGCCGGACAGGACACTACGGCGGTCTATGTTCATGAAGGCGAAAAAATCACTCTGGAAGGTTGTGCACCCATCCGCTTCTAAGCGATTGCGCCCGATTTTGTTGCATTGCGGCAAACGGGGCAGCCCGCTTTCGGGGCGCCTCGTCAAAAAAGAAGGCCGCCGACATGTCTGCAAAAGCGGCATGCCGACGGCCAGTTCGTCATGACGGTCCCGAAAAAGGGAGAGACTGGACCGTCAGGGTAGGCGATGGCGTCAGGCCGCCACGAGGCGTTCCGCGCGGCAGGCCATCAGCGGCTGGATCTTCTCGCCGAAATCGACGAGGCCTTGCTCGAAGTCGTCGAAGGTCAGCATGATGCCCTTGGTGCCGGGGACGGAAGCGGCTTCGTCGAGCAGCCTGGCGACAGTCTCGTAGGAGCCGACGAAGGTGCCGATACCCAGGTTCACCGCGCCTTCCGGCAGATTGATGTGGCGGGCGGTCGAATCAGCACCGGCGTTCTTGTCGGCAGCGCCCTGGTCGCTCATCCATGCCAGCGCGTCGACGTCGGCGCCTTCACGGTAGCTCTGCCACTTGGCCATCGCGGCGTCGTCGCTCTCGTCGGCGATGACCATGCACAGGATGTAGGCGCCCACGTCGCGGCCGGTCTTGGCGGCTGCTTCGACCAGTGCCTCCACCGTGGGAGCGTGCTTGGTCGGCTTGTTGATCCCGCCGGCGGTGACGAAGTTGTAGTCGCCGTAGTTGGATACGAACTCCATGCCGCGCGCCGACTGGCCGGCGCCGACGATCTCGATCTTGCCGGTGCTGGGCTTGGGCAGAAGCTGGCAGTCCTCCATCTGGAAGTGCTCGCCCTTGAAGTCGGACTTACCATCGGTCCACAGGTCCTTCATGACCTGCACGTATTCGCTGGCGTAATCGTAGCGGTGGCCGAAATAGGCGTCGCCCGGCCACATGCCCATCTGCTCGTACTCGCCCTTGGCCCAGCCGGTAACGATGTTGATGCCGAAGCGGCCCGGTGCGACCGAATCGATGGTGACGGCCATGCGCGCGACCATCGCCGGCGGCAGCGTCAGGATCGCGGTGGAAGCGAACAGCTTGATCTTGCTGGTGACGGCCGCCAGCGCGCTCATCAGCGTAAAGCTTTCCAGGTTGTAGTCCCAGAATTCCGTCTTGCCGCCGAACCCGCGCAGCTTGATCATCGAAAGCGCAAAATCGAAGCCATAGCCTTCGGCGGTCTGGACGAGCTTCTTGTTCATTTCAAAGCTGGGCTTGTACTGCGGCGCATTGGCCGAGATCAGCCAACCGTTGTTGCCGATGGGAATGAACAGACCGATATCCATGGGCTTACTCCTGGGAAGAGAGGTTAAGGGAGAGAAGGAAACGCGGGGGGTACACAGCCGAGCCAGTCCGTCGCCTGCTCGTAGGCGAAACCTCCGCACAGCAGATATTGCTCGGCGTTCGGAGGCCCGATCAGCTGCAACGCCAGCGGCAGGCCGCGCGTGTCGAAGCCCATCGGCGTGACCAGCGCGGGAAAGCCCAGCATCGAGATCGTGCGGGTCAGCGCGGACAGTTCGCCGACCATCGCCTGCATCGCCGCGCCGCCGGTGGCACCGACTTCATCGGCTAGCGGCACCGGCATCCGCGCGGCGGGGGTCAGCAGAAGGTCGACCTGGGCGAAGGGCCCGGACAGCATGTCCGACTGCGCGGATTTGCGCCGGCCCAGCGCCGCCAGATAGTCCTGCGGCGCAATGGCGGCTCCCGCCGTCAAGCGGTTGCGCACCTGTTCGCCGAAGTCCCGGGGACGTTCGGCAAGGTGGCGGGCGTGGAAGGCAGCAGCTTCGGGCGCCCAGATCTGCGCCGCGATTTCCGGGTAGCCCGAATGGTCGGGGATGGCGACATCGACCACTTTCGCGCCCAGTCCCTCGAACACCGCGCGCGCGGCGGCGAAGGCCGCGGCGACTTCGGGATGCAGGTCTTCGGTGAAATAGCGGGTGGGCACGCCGATGGTCAGCCCGGCGCAGCCGGCGCTGAGACCAGCCTCGTAATCGTAGCCTGACGCCGTGAGGACCGTCATGAGACGTGCGAGCGAACGGCTAGACGTGGATAGCGGCCCGGCGGTGTCGAGCGTCTGCGACAGCGGCATCATCGCGGTGCCCGGCAGCAGTCCGTTGGTCGGCTTGAGCCCCGCCACGCCGCAGAACGCAGCCGGCAGGCGTACCGAACCGCCCGTGTCCGAGCCCAGCGCCCCGGTGACGATCCGCGCGCCGACCGCAGCGCCCGAACCAGACGACGATCCGCCCGAAATAGCCTCGGCATTCCAAGGATTGGCGCAGCGCCCCAGGTGCGCGTTGTGCCCGGTGGGGCCCATCGCGAATTCGGCCATGTGCAGCCGCCCGATAGTGATCGCGCCCGCCGCCTCCAGCCGCGAAACGAGCGGCGAGGTTTCGCGGGGCAGATAACCGCGCCAGATCAGCGAGCCCGCCTCGGTCGGCATTCCGGCGCGGAAGAACATGTCCTTGTGCGCCAGCGGCACCCCGTGAAGCGGGCCGCGAAGCCGGCCCCGCGCGCGGTCACGGTCGCAGTCACGCGCCTGCTCCAGCGCCGCTTCAGCCTCGATCGCGACGAAGGCGCCCAGATGCGCCCACGTCCGAGCCCTGGCGATGGCAGCCATGACGGCCGCCTCGGCGCTGACTTCGCCTGCGGCGATGGCTTCGGCAAGGTCGAACAGGTCGGTGGGCTGGTCTGCGTCGAGCATGGCGGTCTCACCTTTTGAAAGGGATGCTCCCGCCCCTCGCGCTTGCGCTCGCGAAGGGCGGGAGTGAAGGCGGCGCGGCGTCCGGGAGGAGAACGATGCCACGCCGCCCATGCTCAAAGCGCGCCGGGCAGCTGCAGCGCAGCGTCCGCACCGGCAGAATCAGCCTGGAGACAGCAGCGGCCAGCAATGAGGAAAAGACGCTTCGAAACCATTGTGAACCCTATGATCCGCCCTGAATGAGTGTCGTTTTCATTACAATGACCGATTCGCAAGCGATTGCAAGCTGGGCATAGCGAACCACTATGCAGAAAAATCTCATCCCGTTAATTTCAAATGATTTTTTCTACGCTTGAAATGAATAACGTTTTCATTTCATCGCGAGTCAGCCGCAACCAGCGTCCGCTATGGCCGACTGTGCGCCATAGGGCTGGGAGCCGGAAATTCCGGTCTTCTGGTAGAACAGCCTCGCTCACCAACCTCGTTTGCGCAAGCCCCGATTAGCCCGACATCGATCAGAGCCCATAGTAGCGCCATCCGCAAGCACCACGTCCGGCACTCCGTTCGCGGCAAACTGAATTTCCCGAAACCCTTTGGAATAGGGAGAATATCCGCATTCCTCCAACGGCCAAATAACAACGATACGCCGCAACGACGTATCTGTAATCGTTATCATTCGATGGCCGAGGAAACCGACCATTTCATCGCAAATGAGCAAAATTAGGCTCGCCTTGTACGCAACCGAAAAGCCTTTGCTTCCAACAGGCAGGGCATCGCGACGGCGTGCCCACCCCGGCCGCAATCACGGGCGTCATTGACAACCGCAGACGCGCGCCTTAGCGGAAATCCTTGAGAGTGCCTCGCAATAGCGTGCGATGCCCGTCAGAAACGAGATCCCGTTGAGCCTGCTGTCCCGCCCCCAATTCCGCGCGCTCGCGCCGACATCGCGCCGCCGGCGCGGGTTCGCATAGCGGCCATGGCGGGAAAAGCGCACGGTATGGGACGAAGCACGGTCAGCCGCGCAAATGTGGCGGCGCGGCTGCTCGCAGCGATCCCTGCCAACTATCTGCTGACCTCCGTGGCCACGGCGGCCCTTGCCCGCCTGCTGTGGCGCGGGCTGGGCGTCGATCCGGCCAATGCCAGCGTGGCGGCGATGCTGGCCTCCTTCGTCATGTTCTCGGTGCTGGCACTGATGGCCTTCGGGGTGCGATCGGCCCTTAAGCTGTGGCTCTGGATGATCGGGTCGGGCGCGGTGTTGAGCGCTGGCCTTTGGCTTTCGCTGGCCTCGGGAGGACGACTGTGAAGGACAGCCTGCGTCAATCCATGGCGCTGTTCCACACCTGGAGCGGGCTGCTGCTTGGCTGGCTGCTTTTTGCGATGTTCGCCACCGGCACCGCGGCCTATTTCCAGGACGAAATCACCCGCTGGATGCAGCCGGAAGTGACCGGCAGCGCCGACCCCGAAACCTCCGCACAAGGCGCGGTGCGCTACCTCAACCAGGTCGCGCCCGATGCGGTCAGCTGGTACATCACCCTGCCAAACGGCCGCAGCGCCACCACCCAGGTCTACTGGCAGCCCGGCGACGGGACGCGCGGCAAACGCGGCGAGACCTCCGCCGTGCTCGACCAGTCCGGCCGCGCGATCACCGTGCGCGAAACCAGCGGCGGGTTCTTCCTCTACCGCTTCCATTTCGACCTGCATTACATGCCCGTGCTCTGGGCGCGCTACCTCGTGGGCATCGCGGCTATGTTCATGCTGACGGCGATCCTCTCCGGCATCGTCACCCACAAGAAGATCTTCGCCGATTTTTTCATGCTGCGCTTCGGCAAGGGGCAGAGAAGCTGGCTGGACGCGCATAACGTGACCGCCATGATCGCCCTGCCCTTCCATCTGATGATCACCTTCACCGGATTGGTCACGCTGGCCTCGATGTACATGCCCTGGGGTATCGCCGCGAACTATGCCTCGCCGGCGGTGTTTCAGGAGCAGGTTTTCGGCCGCGAGCCGGCAGCCGAACGCAGCGGCAGGGCCCAGCCGCTCGTCGACCTTGCGCCGCTGATGCGCGCGGCCTCTGCCGGATGGGGCGGCAAGCAGGTGGGCTATATCAGTGTGACGAACCCCGGCGATGCGACCGCCCGCGTCCTGCTCACCCGCTCACCCGGAGCGGCCATCGCCGCACGCGGAGAGACCGCCGCCTTCGCAGGCGCCACCGGCAAGGCGCTGGGCGGTCACACCGCAAGCGGCGCCGCACTGGCGACCGAAAGCGTGATGATCGGCCTGCACACCGGCCGCTTCGCCCAGTGGGGCCTGCGCTGGCTGTACTTCCTGAGCGGCATCGGCGGCACCATCATGGTTGGCAGCGGACTGGTGCTGTGGACCGTCAAACGCCGTGCCCGCCTGCCCGATCCGGCGCGCCCGCACTTCGGCTTCCGCCTTGTCGAACGGCTGAACATTGCCGCGATCCCCGGCCTGGCCACCGGCCTTGCTGTCTATTTCCTCGCCAATCGCCTGCTCCCGGAAGACCTTGCTCAGCGGGCCGACCGCGAAATCGACAGCCTGTTTCTGGCCTGGCTCGCCGTGGGCCTGTGGGGCATGGTGCGCCCCGCCGGACGGGCATGGACCGAAACGCTGGCCCTCGCCGGTGCCTGCTTTGCGGCAGTGCCGGTCGTCAATGCGCTGACCACCTCGCGAGGGTTCGCGGCCAGCATCATGAACGGCGACTGGCTGTTCGTGGCGTTCGATGCGGTGATGATCGCGCTGGCCGCCAGCTTCCTGCACGCCGCCGGCAAAGTGGCGCAGCACCGCGCGAAGAAGGCAGCCGCCCCGCCCCGCCGAACCGCGCGCAAAGCGGTGAGCCAGTGATCCACGTCCTCGCCATAGCGCTGGCCTGCGCCGCTTTCCTGATGCTCGCAGTATCGATGAAGCGGCATCAACGCGACCTTGTCGGCCGCTCGGTCCCCGAGGCGAGGGCCAGGCTTGCCCGGATCGCCGGCTGGCTGCTCATCGCGCTGTGCTGGGCGCTGGAAGGCTGGCTGCTTGGCCCGGCGCTGGGCACCATCGTCTGGATCGGCGAGATCAGCATGGGTGCATGGCTGGCCATCGCCGTCATCAACTGGCGATCAGGCCGCTCTACCCGCTGATCTTCGGCGGCGCACCCGGCAATCGCAGGTAGGCGTCGAGGAAATCCAGGAACGCCCTGATCCGCGACGCCAGCCGCTGGTGCCCCGCATAAAGCGCGTGGATATCCTCATGATCTCCCGGATTGCAGTCCCGCAAGATCTCGACCAACCGGCCCGAGGCAAGATCGGCGGCGACGTGGAACCACCCCAGCCGCGCGATACCGCCCCCGGCCGCAGCCATCATCCGCACCACTTCGCCCGAATTGCCCATGAACACGCCGTCTATCGGGCGATGAACCAGCATTCCGTCCACAAGGAACGGCCATGTGTCGACTGAGCGGCGGAAGCTGAAGCGCAGACATGCATGCTGCGCAAGTTGGCGCGGATGGACCGGCTCACCCCGTTCCTGCAGATAGGCCGGGCTGGCCACCACCGCCATCGCGCTGCGCCCCAGTTTCTTCGCTTTCAGCCCGGTATCGCGCAGCGGGCCGACGCGGATGGCGATATCCGCCCGCTCCTCCACCAGATCGACCAGCGTGTCCGACAGCGCCAGATCCAGCGTCACGCCGGGATGCAGCGCCTGGAATCGCGGGAGGATCGGCAACAGGCACTGGGTTCCGAACGGTACTGAAGCGTTGATCCGCAAAGGCCCCCGAGGCGCTTCATCGGCGCGCGCGAAGCCGCGCTCCACCTCGTCGATCTCCGCCACCAGGCCGGCCACCCGCTCACGGTAGAGTTCGCCTTCCGCCGTCAGCGCCAGTGCCCGCGTGGTGCGCGACACCAGTTGCGCCCCCAGCCGCGCCTCCAGCCGCGCGATGGCACGGCTCACCGCCGAAGGGGTAAGCCGCAGCGCCCGGGCCGCCCCGGCAAAGCTGCCGCTTTGCGCCACGGCGAGGAAGATCTGCATTTCGCCAAAGCGGTTGTCCATGTCTACGCATCCGTGATTTTGAATCACTTCTAAGATGCCGTCTGGCAGGCTGTTCATCAATACCGCCGCGTCCTACATCTGCGACCAACATCATGAAGGACTTTAATCCATGGACCTGAAGCTCATCGGCAAGACCGCTCTCGTCACCGGATCGACCGCCGGCATCGGCCTCGCCATCGCCGAGCGCCTGGTTGGCGAAGGCGTCGACGTCGTCATCTCCGGCCGTAACCAACACAAGCTCGATGAAGCCGCCGCGAAAGTCGCCGCCAAGGCCGCGCTCGGCGGCAAGGTACGCGCCGTCCTCGCCGATCCAGCCACGGCCGAAGGCGCCGCCGCGCTGATCGCAGCGGTCCCCGACGTCGACATCCTCGTCAACAACCTGGGCATCTACGAGGCCAAGCCCTTTGCCGAGATTTCCGACGAGGACTGGCACCGCTTCTTCGAAGTCAACGTCGTCAGCGGCGCCCGTCTGGCCCGTCACTACTTCCCACGGATGCTCGCGAAGGACTGGGGCCGCGTGATCTTCATCGCCAGCGAAAGCGGGCTCGTGATCCCCGGCGAGATGATCCACTACGGCATGACCAAAACCGCACAGCTGGCCATCGCGCGCGGCCTTGCCGAGCAGACGCGCGGGACCGGGGTGACGGTCAACTCGGTCCTGCCCGGCCCGACGCGCTCGGAAGGGATCGTGGAATTCATCCGTTCTGTAGTCGATAACAAGGACGCATCCGAAGCCGAACGCGAGACGGAGTTCTTCACCAAGCTGCGCCCGCTTTCGCTGATCCGCCGCCTCATCGAAGCCGACGAGATCGCCGCGCAGGTGGCCCTTCTTGCCAGCCCGCTCGGCGCAGTCACTAACGGCGCGTCGGTTCGCGTCGAAGGCGGGATCATTCCGACCATCGCATAATCGGCGTGATGCGCATGATCGGCGCGATCGCGAGTCGACTGCCCGCAGAAGCATGACGGAACCTGTGTCCGTCATGCTTCACGGCGCGGCCAAGGCGACGAAATCACCCGGACAACCGCTGATTTCGATTGCAAGGCATGGGTATTTATCCGAGGGCGGGCCATTGCCGCTCTACGGAGATTCCCTTGGTCGGGTCGTTGTCCAACCGAATCCTGGTGCTGTGCAGCATCCTGTGTCTTCTGATGGCCCTGCTTGCCGGGCTATTGCTTGAAGGCGCGTCGCAGATGCGCAGCAGCCTGGATTGGGTTACGCATTCATCTGAGGTCCTCAAGACCGCGAACCGCTCGCTCAACCACCTGCAACAGGCGGAATCGGGCCAGCGCGGATTCACGCTTACGCATAATCCGGAATTCGCCGAAGCAGTGGACGCCGAAATCGCGGCTACGCGCCGGGCTGCCGCCAATCTCGTAGACCTGACCGGCGACAACCCCGCGCAGAACAGCCGCGCAAAGCAGATCCGCAAGATCATCGCTCAGCGCGCCGATATCATCGCCGGTATCATGAAGCTGGCCCGCGCCGGCGACTTCTCTGCCGCGCAGGCTTCGGTGGCGTCCGGTCATGGCCGCTACCTCATGCAGCTTGTCGATGCCCGCGTCGGCGACCTGCTGAACGAGGAGCGCGCCCTCTCCACCGCCCGCATGGCCGTGGTGGAGCGCCGCCTGAACTACATCCGCTGGCTGGTGATGCTGGGCATTCCCGCCACCGTCATTGCCATCGCCTTCGTGGCGGCAGCGCTGATCCGCCGTATCCGCAAACCCGTCGACGAGATGATGACGGTGATGGGCCAGCTTGGCGCCGGCGACCGGCGCGCTCGGATCGTCGCGAACATGGACTCCAGCGAATTCGAACGCCTCGCCAAGGGCTATAACGCCATGGCGGACGAATTGCAGGGCGCCGTCGCCGACCAGGTCGACAGCCAGGAGCGCCTGCGGGTCGCCAATCTCGAACTCAGCCAGAACACCGAAGTCCTGCGCGAACGCGGCGAAGTGATCGAACTGCTGGGCGGCATGGCCCACCGGATGCAGTCTGCCCGCACCGACGAGGAACTGGCCTCGATCATCCGCGTGTTCGTGCCCCGCGTCCTGCCCGAGATCCCCGGCGCCCTCTACGCGCACAACAATTCGCGCAACCTGCTGGTGCCGATCGCCGCCTGGGGCGGGTTGGACGTCTCGTCCGCCGGCTTTGCGCCTGACCAGTGCTGGGCCCTGCGCCGGGGCCAGAGCCACTTCGTGATCGAACCCGATTCGGACATCGTATGCGCCCACGTCGGCCACGACATGCACCATTACCACTGCGAGCCACTGCTGGCGGGCGGCGAAGTCATCGGCGTGCTGTACCTCAAGGGCGTGGTCGGCACCGAGAACCGCTTCCGCCTGACCGTGCTGACAGAGAACATCGCCTCTGCGCTGGTCAACCACCGCCTCCAGCGCGGCCTGCGCGAGCAGACGATCCGCGATCCGCTGACCAGCCTGTTCAACCGCCGCTACATGGAAGAAACGCTGGCGCTGGAAATCGCACGTTCTTCGCGTTCGGGCAGCCCGCTTAGCCTCGTCATGTGCGACGTTGACCACTTCAAGCGCTTCAACGATGAATTCGGCCACGATGCCGGCGATGCGGTGCTCCAGGCGGTAGCAGTGGAAATGCGCAGCCGCTTCCGCGACGGCGACGTGGTCTGCCGCTTTGGCGGCGAAGAGTTCACGATCATCGCGCCGGGCACTTCGGCGGCGACCCTTGCCAGCCGCGTCGAGAATGTGCGCCAAGGGATCAGCGAACTGCTGGTGCAGCAAGGCGGCCGCACGCTGGGTTCGACGACGATGTCCTTCGGTATCGCCACCTGGGAAGAATCGATGGATCGCGACGGATCGACGCTTATCAAGGCGGCCGACTCGGCACTTTACCGTTCGAAGCGCGGCGGACGCAACCGCGTGACGCTCGACGCCCGCGCCGAAGTCATCGACGCCTGAAAATCCGCCCGCGGGCCGTCATCAGCCTCGCTGGCGTACCTGCTCCGTAAGGTAATCGACCAGCGGCTGCTCACACTTGGGATTGATTGCCAGGAAATGGCGTCGCCGGTCGTGTTCGTCGGGCAGGCGGCACAGCACCTCTTCGTCGACAAGCCGGCGCACCAGCCTGAGCGCAGTGCTCATCGGCGCGCCCGAGGCGATGCAGGCGCTCGATACTGAAACCTGGCGTTTTTCGATCTTTGCCAGCAGCAGGTCCAGCAGCATCGCCCAGGCCGGATCGCCGAACAATTCTCCGCCGCCGATCGCGCGCCGCTTTGTCTCCCGGCGGAGCTGGTCGCGGATGAACACGGTCAATTGCTCGGGCGTCACCGGTTCGCCGGGCAGCGGCGAGGAAGCGGCTGGCAGCAGCGCCTCCGCCGGCGCCGCAGGGGCCGCTGCCGCCGAGGGGCGGCCCGGCTCGTCCATCAGATGGGCAAGGCGCTGCAGTTCGGTGCTGAGATTGGAAATCTTGTCGATCAGAACCTTGCGCGCGCCAGGTGCGGGTGGCAGCCCGCGAATACGCTGCAGCGCGCGGCGCAGGTCAGCCTGGCTGATGGGCTTTTCCAGAAAGTCGATCGCCGAGGCCCGCATCGCATCAATCGCGACGTCCTTGGTCGCATAGCCGGTGGCCATGACGAAGCGCAACTGGCGCCCTTCGGCTTCGGCCTGCTGCGCCATTTCCTGGATCAGGGTAATGCCGTCAAGGCCGGGCAGGTTGTAGTCGACGATGGCGATGGAGATGTCGTGGTCGACAAACAGGGCCAGCGCCTCGTCGGCGCTGGTCGCCACGAAGGGCTCGTAGCCCATCTGGCGCAGGCTGAAAGCGCATTCCTTGCCCCAGTCGGCATCGTCATCGACGATGAGTACCGGTTCGACGGGCTGGAAAGCTCCTGCTTCCATCGCCTTAGGTAATTCCGCCGAAGGCGCACGCTCGACCGCGTATTCCGACACAAATTCATCGTCTTCCGATGCATTGGGTCCAAGAATCGACCCTAGCCGGGTTCGCCAGTTCTTAGGCATCGCATAATCCCGTCATTTTATGTTTGCGAATACCTATATCACATACCAGGCAGATGTTGTTGCATGGCGACAGAAACAATTGCCATAGCCACGATCGCCGAAGCATCGGGACGGCGCCTGACGGCACCTACCCGCTGAAATGCAGCGATCACGAATAATGTAAATAACGCTACCACCACCATTGCCAAGGCCCCATTAACACCGAGCCACGTAGAACCCGCAGATAGCAGCTTTATTTGCCCGCCCGTCAGTATCCGCAGCCGGGTGCGCGCTCGCAACAAGGTAACCGCGCCGCCAGCGACGACAAGGCACCCCAGCCCCGCAGCACAGGATAGCGCCAGCGCCGGAAGCCCGCCCAGCAGCATCGCGCCGGTCAGCCCGCAGGCCGCCAGCATGATGTAGAGCCAGTCCGGCGGCGTATGCCCTTCCCACGGCAATATCACGACAGGGATCAGCACCAGGACCAGCAGGGCGAGGTAGAAGTATCCCGCGGCATCCATGTCAGTAGCCTCCGTTAGTGACCACGACGCTGGCCTGGACGTTGCTTGATGGAAGAGGGATGAAGTTGCCGTAGCGCATGATCGGGCTGCCGCTCATGTCATAGCTCACCTGTACCCGGAAAGTGCCGGTAGTGGTGCCCGCACCGGCAGTGATGATCGGCTGGCGGCCACCGCCCAGCATGGCGCCGTAATTGGTTATCACCTCCAGCGCGCGCGCCTGCGCGAGCGAGACGCGCTCGGTGCTGGAAAGCCCTGCGACAGCGGCCCGGGCCCCTTCGGCAGCAGCCTGACGCACGCCGATCACGGCAGTGAAGTAGATCGAATAGACGATGATACCAAACACTAAGGCTAACAGCGCCGGAGCCAGAACGACGAACTCCAGCGCTGCGATGCCCTGCTCGCACTTCAGCATTCGGAACATATTCCTTGCTGACTTGCGCATCACCGGTTCTCCCGCTGTTTTCGATCAACCGCCCGCCGGGGTGGTTTTAAAGAGATTTCCAAAGGCAGCGGTAAGATCGGCATCGAATGCAGTACCGATACCAACAATCGCGGCAACAACGATACCGCCAAGGACGGCGTATTCCACTGCCGTCAGGCCGCGCTCGTCGCTGCGGAGACGGATCATAAGATTTTGAATCGAAGTCATCATAGTATTCACTCCCCAAGTCCTCCGTTTCGAGAGAGGCCATCACCAGGCAGGAGGGAAGCCCGATGGCGCCATTAAAACCTTAGATCAGCACCGGCACACCGCACCGCGCGCCGCTTACCCAGACCGTGGCGTGACCTAGTTCGACACCGAGCGCGGCCAGGATGTTGTCGAGCAGCGGGTCGGTAGTGCTTCCCAGCACGCCGCCGACGGTGTTCACCACGCTCAGGACATTCGAAACCGCCTGCGTATCAGTGCCGAGGCAAATCAGCGGCGTAATGCAGGTTCTGAGTTCCAAATCCCTGGTCAAACCCTGCAAGGTCGCGCCAACCTGCAGCCTGTTGCCTACAACCACCCCACCACCGAACGAGATCGGCTTGGCAGGATCGAAAGTCTGATTCGGCGCAGGCACGAATGAAACGTTGTTATTGCTCGCACCAATTACAGGCTGCACTATGGCTTTGCCCTGCACCGATACCAGTCCAATCGTCAAAAGGCTTGTACCAAGTATGTCTGTATATTCGAAGTCTGAGTTCTTGAGTATTGGTACGGGTTTAGTCATTGCATTTGGGTTAACGAGCCTACCAAGATAAACATTCACAAAGCCTGATTTTGCAGCCAAAGTGACTGTAGTTTGGCTGTTCTGTTCAGTTTTACCCGCACAATCGATCTTCGCGATGGTCGCCTGCGCCGCATCCACATCGATGACCAGCGGCACTTGCGCTTTTGCGCCCACGACATTCAGCAAATTCAGGTTCACCACCTGCACATCCACCTGGAGTCGCAGCATGGAAGTGCCGACCGTCGTTTCTCCGGCAGGGCCGAAAGCGAAGCGCGGACGGTCCGCCAGTCCGGTACTGACCGCCCTGATCGCCACCGTGCTATTGGGCACGACCAGGCTGACAAAGTCCGACGCATCGATCGCGCCGGGGCCGCCCTGCACGGCATAAGAGATCAGTTGATAGGCATTGAGCCCGGCGCGCAGGCCCGGCCGCACTTCGGTCCCGCCGACCGGCATGTTCTTCCACACGCCCAGCCCGAACAGCCCGGCAAGAGGCACGCGGTATCCATTGCCCGCCGCCGCGCCGAACGTGCGCAGGGCAGTGGCAGTGGCCGCAGCGGTGACATTATTGCCGGCATAAGTCGCATCGGCCGCGGCATAGGCGATGTCCTGGATGCCGTACGTGCCTTGGGTAAGCTGCTGGTAAGTCCCGCTCTGGCCGGCGCGCTTCGCCAGCGCGTCGAAGAAACGGCCGGCGTCGACATTGCCGCCCATCAGCGCCTCGATGTCGGCGGTGGACAGCCGCAGCTTGATACCAATCAGCGCGCCGAGCAGGTCGTTCACCGAATTGACCAGCGTATTGGTCACCGTCAGCAGGCCTGAGGTGACGGCGATCCCCGCCTCGTCGACCCGTGCAGCGCTGGCCGTTGCCCCAAGTCGGGGGATCGGGCTGGCGCCGCCCAGTGTACCTGAAAGGAACTGCCGGCTGGCCTTGCCGGTAGTCAGACGCACTGCATTGTTGACCGAACTGCCGGGGCAGTTGGCGACGTCCGACGAACCTGCCGCGACGAAGCGCGAGCCTGAGGCGCGGTTGATATTGGCACAGTAATAGCCAACCTCGACCGTCTTCAGCACGGAAGCGTCGTAGCCGTTGCGCGTCAGGTAGTTGACCGCGCGCGACTGAGCCTGCGTCGGGTCCATCGCGGCGGCGAGCGCGGCCGCCTCGGTGGCGGAGCGCAAGTCGCGGTTGCCTGAGTAATAAAGCGCAACGTCAAGCGCGAGGCCCGCCGCCGCCAGCAGCGAAACACCCAGCACGGCGATCATCGGCCCGACAACGCCGCTGTCGTCCCGCGCGAGTTCGCGAAAGGGGCGCAGGCACCGCTTCCGGGTGCGCCCGTCGATCATGAACCCAGCGACAGGGTGCCGCCTCCTGCCACCGCAAGGCGGGCTGCCTCGCCCGCCACCTGCTGACGCAGCCGTGCCTTTTCCCTGGTGTCTGTAACTTTCGAAAGCAGGGCATCGGCTTCGGCCAGCCTGCCGGTGACGGTCAGGGCCAGCATCAGATTGTTGCGCACAATGGCGTCGTCGGGCGCCAGATCGTAGGCCCCGCGCAGGGTCTCCACCGCTTGGGCAGATTGCCCGGCGCGCAGCCAGGCATAGCCCAGCGCATTGGCGGTGAAGGCATCGGCCGGACTGGCCTGCAAGGCCGCTGCATATTGCACCGCCGCCTGCTTCCAGTTGCCCTCCGCCGCAGAAACGTGACCGCGCATCGCCTGCGCGGCGCCGCTACGGTCGCTGGATGGAATCCGCGACAAGGCAGTGCGCGCGGCCGTCACCTGGCCCAGATCGAGCAGGCAGTTGATGCGCAGCAGTTGCGCCTCACGGTCGTCGGGATGCTGGCGGTCGAAATCGTCGAGATAGGCAATCGCGGCGCGGGGGCGCCCATCGGTCCGCGCCTGCCGGATGAGCGAGATGTATAGCCCGCGCGTCGATCCTTCCAGCGCGCCCTGCCCCGATGCGTCGGCCGCGATCGCAGGACCGGCGCCCGCCATGGGCATGGACATGGCCATTGCAAACAAGACAAAGCGCTTCATCGTGCGGTACTCCGCAAAGTGTCGAGGATGGCGGCAACCGGCGGTCCAGCCAGAACGATGAACAGCGCCGGCATGAAGAAGACCAGCATCAGCACCACCATGCGCACGGTGATCTTGCCGATCTGCTCACGCGCACGGGCGACCCGTCGCTGCGAGAATTCGCGGATGAATTCGCGCAAGGCCGGAACCAGTTCCATGCCCTGGAACAGCGACTGGCGGAACAGCGATGCCAGTTCGCGCGAACCCTGCACCGCCACGCGCGTGGCCCAGCGGTCGAAAGCGATCTGGTAGTCTTGCCCGCGATCCAGATCGTCGACCAGCATTGCTACCAACCGTGCGTGATTGGGCACAGCCACCCGCTCGTCGCGGGCAATGCCGCGGAAGCACTGGTCCAGCGAGACGCCGCTTTCGAGCATCATCAGCATAAGGTCGAGGAGGAAGGGGAACTCGGCCGTCAGCACCTGCTCGCGCGCGTTGGCGCGCATGTGCAGTACATACTTCGCGCCGATATAGGTGAGGCCGGGCAGCGCGAAAGTGGGGAACAGGGGCTTGAAGGGATTGCCGGTAATCGCCCAGCACGTAAGCAGCGAGGCGATCGCCACGAACGCAGCGGCAGCCAGCCGCAGCCAGACGAAGACCTCTATCGCGTTCGGTTCGAAATACCCGGCACTGCGCAGTTTCAGCTCTATTTCGTTACGGTCGCGTCCGCGTGCGATCAACACCTGCGGCAGGCGCGGCGCGGAACGGCTCCGTCCCGCAGCGCTGCCCCCGCGCATGGCCTGCCCGTCGATCCGCGCGCCCAGCCGCGTGTCGACCTGCAACCAGCGCACCCCCGCCACCGCAAGCAGCAGGCCGCCCAGGGCCACGGCGAACGAAAGGAAGGCGAACAACCCCTGCATCAGAACGAAAGCCTCAGCATGCGGCGGATGATCAGAATGCCCAGCACTTCCAGCGCGATCGCCACCATCGACATCGTGTGCCCGCGTGGATCGTGGATGAAGAACTGGATGTAATTGCGGTTCATGGCCACAAGCAGCCCCATCGAAAGCAGCGGCATGCCGATCAGCACTTTCGCGCTGACCCGCGCTTCGGAGGTGGCAGCGGAGAGTTCACGGCGGATGCGAATGCGCTCGCGCAGGATATTGGCCAGGTTGTTGAACACCGTCGCGATCGAGCCGCCATAGCGCAGATTGGTGCGGATCGCGGCGGCGAGCATCGAGACCTCGGGGATCTGCAGGCGATCGGATAGCTGCTGCATCGTCTCCGCCACGGGAGCGCCCATCGCCAGCCGCCGGGCCGTCTGCGCGAAATAGCTCTTGAGCGCATCGGGCGAATCCGCGAGCGCGCGCTCCAGCGCCTGCGACAGCGAGTTACCCACCGACTGAAGCTGGCGAACACCGTCGAGGTATAAAGGCATCGCGTCCGTCAGCGCCTCGACCCGCTTGCGGGCCCGGCCCTGGAGCCAGGAAAGCGCCATCATCGGCAGGCCCACCAGCGCCGCCAACGCGGCAGCAGGCCCGGCGAGCAACAGCAGGAGCAGCGCCAGAACCAGTCCCGATCCGATAATCATCTGCAAGGCAGGAACGGTCAGTTCGATCTGCGCCTGCGCCAGCAGCGGCGCGATCCGTTCCGGCACGGTGACGGCCATGATCTGGCGCACCGGCGCAGTGCCCGGCGTGGCAATCGCCTCCAGCCGCCGGTCGAGCGTCACGCGGCCCCGCGCGCGTTCGGAGAACCAGCTATAGGCCATCACGCCCAGCAGCAGGAACGCCAGCAGCAGATAGGCGATGCCCTTTACCACGCAGTGCCCTCCTTCCCGCTACCGGCGGCGCTCACCGCGGGCGGGGCGTAATCGCGCAGGCGCGCGGCATGATAGGGGCGCGGCGACAAGGTGCGGAACAGGCCCTCGCCGGACAGCGGCGGGTGCTCCTCGAAATGGAACAGCTCATTCAGGGTATAGGCCTCGCCCTCGACGCCGGTGACTTCGGCGATCGAGGTGATGCGGCGCGAACCGTTCGACAGGCGCTGGATGTTGACGATGGCATGGATCGAATTGGCGACGAAGCGGCGCACCGCGCGCACGTCGTTCTGGGCGCCGGCAAAACCCAGCAGCATTTCCAGACGTGAAAGCGCATCACGCGGGGTATTCGCGTGCAGCGTGGCCATCGACCCGTCGTGGCCGGTCGACATCGCCTGGAGCATTTCCACTGCCTCGACGCCGCGAACCTCGCCCAGGATGATGCGGTCGGGGCGCATGCGCAGTGCGTTGCGGACAAGATCGCGGGCGCTGACTTCGCGGCTGCCGTCGACATTGGGCGGGCGCGTTTCCAGCCGCACGACGTGCTCCTGCCGCAACTGAAGTTCCGCCGCGTCTTCGATGGTGACAAGGCGTTCGGAGTTGCTGATGCAGCTCGACAGGACGTTGAGCAGGGTGGACTTGCCGGCGCCGGTGCCGCCGCAGATCAGGATGTTCAGGCGCGATCGCACGGCAGCCGTAAGGAAAGCCGCCATCGCCTGGCTCATCGACCCACTGTTCACGCAGTCCTCGACGCTCAGGGCCTGGAGGCGGAACTTGCGGATCGACACCAGCGGTCCGTCGAGCGCGATCGGGGGGATGACGATGTTGACGCGCGAACCATCCGGCAGGCGCGCGTCGACATAAGGCGTCGCCTCATCCACACGGCGGCCGATCGGGCCGACGATGCGCTGGATGATGTTCATCAGGTGCGCATCGTCGCGAAAACGTGTTTCGACGCGCTGCAGGACCCCGCCGCGTTCGGCGTAGATCGTATTGGCGCCGTTGACGATGATGTCGTCGACGCTGGCATCGCGCAGCAGCGGTGCCAGCGGGCCGAGGCCGACCACCTCGTCCTCGACATCCTCGATAAGCAGCAGCCGCTCGGCGCTGTTGAGCGCAAGCTGGCCGCGCCGGCTGCGGCTGTTGATGACCTGTTCGATCTCTGCGCGCAGGGTGCGCTTGTCGAGCGCCTCGGCAGTGGCACCCTGCGCTTCGAGCTGTTCGATCACCTGCCGGCAGGTCTGTGCCTTCACCGCCTGATAGCTGTCGCTCATTCTTTGAGCTGACGGCTGGGCGATAGGCGCCTTGCGCTTGGCGTCGGCGTCTCCCGGGTTGCGACCCTCGGGCTCGAATTCGTTGGTCAGAAGGCTCATGCGGTGCGCTCCACCGACCGCAGGATGGCCTTGCGCATCTTGTCGATGCCGAAGGTGTTGCTCTTCGTCGGCGCGGAGATGCCGCAGGCCCGGCGAATGGCCTGCGCATATTGGCCGCCGTCGCGCTCGATCATCATCGGTCGTCCGGCGTTAAGGGCGTTGCGCATGCGCACCCGGTCCGTGGGCACACCCAGCACCGTGTCGATATCCAGCGCGTCTGCCATGCGCCGGCCGTCAAGCAGGATACGCGGGTCGTGGTCCCACACCAGCAGCCGCAGGCGCTGCGCGCTGGCAGTGTCGAGCGCAACGCGGTCGAGCAGGCGGCGGCAGGAGTCCAGCTCGCGGATCGACTGGCTGCAGACCACCTCGATGCTCTGCGCCTGCGAAGCGAGTTCGCGCAGCAGGCCGCCGTTGCGCAGCGACCCACCGCACAGCACCACATGCGCGCAGCTGGCCCGCAGCAATTGCACCAGCCCGACGATGTCGGACGGGCCGATGCCCACCGGCTCCGCGCCCGTACCGCCGTCGAGCGTCAGAACGGTCAGCCCGCTGCGTTCGTGACGCGCGAGAGCGTCACCCAGCAGGCTGGCGTCCATGCGGTCGATATCGGTGATGGCGGAGGCGAGGCCGTAGTCCACCTTGAGGTCGAGATAGGCTTCGGCCGTGCTGGACGGCAGGGTGCAGTCGATCAGCAGTGTCGGCGGGCCGTCGAGGCTGTGCGCCAGCGCCATGTCGGTGGCGAGGATAGCAGTCGCGTCGCGGTCGGTGCCGAGCACCAGTGTCAGCCGGCCAAGGCGGCCCTGGCTGGCGAGCGCGGAATTGAGCACGCGGGAAAGGATCTCGCTCACTTCGGCGGCGACGGCTCCGCGCGGCATCACGTCGGTTGCGCCCGATCGGATCGCCTGGAGGACGTGCACCGCGTACATGTCCTCGGTGGCCAGCACCACGGCCCGGCCGGGCGCTGCCTGCGAAACCTCGCCGATGACAGAGGCCATCGAGCGTTCCGCCGGGATCGAGGCATGGTCGATGACGACGATGCCGGGGCCGTCGAAAGTCGCGTCATCCAGGGACTGCGCCATGTCGACCGAGACATGCGCGCCCATAGCGTCGGTGATGCGCTGGGCCAGCGCGCGGTCGATCGAGAGAAGATGGATGCGAACCATGTCAGCGCCTCACCACGCCAAAGGACTTTGTCGCCTGTTCCACGCCGTCATTGCCCACGATCATTTGCCCGATACCCGGATCGAGTGTCTTCATGTTGTCCGCCAGTACCGGCCGCACGGCTTCCGGTTCCACCAGACGCGGCGTGGCGACGATGATCAGCTCCTGGCGTTCCTTCTGGTTCTGCTGGCGCTTGAAGAACGCACCCAGCACCGGGATATCGCCCAGGAACGGGACCTTGTCCTTCGTAACCGAGGAATTGGTGTAGTTGAGGCCGGCGATCACGAAGCTCTGCCCGCTACCCAGTTCTACCGTGGTCTTGGCGGAACGATTGCGGAAACCCGGCACCACGTAGCCCTGCAGCTGTACACCGTTGCTGTAATCCAGTTCGCTGACCTCGGGCTCGATTTCGAGGACGATATTGTTCTCGGATAGAACGAAGGGCCTCACCTTCAGGCTGACGCCAAACTTCTTGTACTCGATCGAGATCGAATTGCCGGTGCCGCCATTGGACTGCGGAACCGGAACCGGAACCTCGCCGCCGGCCAGAAACTCGGCCTGCGCGCCGGAACGCACCAACAGCGTGGGCTGAGCGAGAAGCTGCGATAGCCCATTGGTCGACAGCGCGCTCAGGACAGCGCCGATGCCCCGGTTCGGGGCCGAGAGGAACAAGTTGAAGGCGCTCTGGATCGGCGCCGAGGCGTTCACGGCCAAGCCCGATCCGCCGCCCCCGAAGCTGTACGAGTTCAGGCTGCTGGGCGAAACCACCGCGCCCTGCAAATCGCCGGAAAGCTTGGAGAAGCTAAAGCCCAGCGCCTTGAGTGTGGAGGACGACACCGCAGCGAACTGAAGATCCACCGCAACCACCTTCTCGCCCGCCCGCAGCGGCCCCGAGCCATTGGAGAAGGAGGGCGGCGCCGGGTCGACCTGGATCTGGCCTTCCTCGATCAGCGACCCATCAGGCGCATAGACGCTGAGCGTGGCCTGCCCGGCACCGAGGCCGGTGATGCGCAGTGAACGGGTAGACGGTGCAGAAACCGAGATCACATTCTCACGGCTGACCTCGACGCGCCCGATAGCGCGCGAGAAGGACAGCGTGCGGGCTTCGTCCACTTGCAGCGCGCGCTGTTGCTGTGCGGCCGCGACACTCGGCGCCAGCGCCGCAGGTGCGGCCAGCGCGAGGAGCCCCGCAACGATCGGGCCTTTTGCCATCAAGACCTTCATTGCGAACCACTCCCGGAATAGATGACTTCGCGATTGCCGCCCACGACCAGTTCGATCGCGTGCGGTGCAGGAGCACGGCGCGGGGCCGGCGCGGCAGGCGGCGGTGCCATACGCTGCGCCGCCATCATGGCGGGCACAGGCGCGGCGGCCACGGCGCGCGGTGTGGGTTCGGGGGAACTGGCGATCTGCGCGGAGTCTACCTCCTGCGCGTCCTCGGGATTGCGCAGCGAAAGGTACAGCGCGCCGGTGCTCTTCGCGAGCGAGAGTTCGGAAACCTGCTGCGGAGACAGCGCCAGCGTGACCGTGCGGGCCGGCGTAGGCGGCGGCGCGGACACCGTGTCCGCCACCCCTTCCTTGACCGGCGTGCCCAGCACCAAGTCACCCACCGCCAGGACCGAGACCAGCTGAAGCAGGGTCTTGGCGCGGCTGCGGCCATTGCCCCGCGCGCCGCTGATTGCGTCCTCGCCGGGATAGACCACCTGCACGTCCACCTTGTCACCGGGGCGAACCATGCCGGCGACGGCGATTTCCGCCGTCGTGTCGATGCTGATCGCCCGCATCCCCACCGGTACCCGGATCGCCAGCTTGCTTTCCTGCTGAAGCGCCTCACGCGGGATCAGGGTGTTGGCGGCGATGTCGCGCGTCGCAACCCGGCCGATGACCTCGGCGGGCGTTGCCGCCGCCGGAAATTTCACCGGATCGAAGGCAGTGTTGCGGATCATGTCGGCCGTGATCGTCTCGCCGATCTTCACGGCGCGGGTCGTCGTTGCCAGGACTATACCGCTAACCTCAACCGGCTTGCCGGCGAGCACGCTCACCGGACTGGCCTTCGTAGCCGATGATCTGCCAAGTTCGCGAACACCGAGGAAACCGAACGTGGCGGCTGCCACAAGTCCGACTCCGATCGTGAGTTTCGCTTTCGAACCCAGGCGCATGCAATTCCCCTTTGCCATTGCGCTTACGCAAACCGGAAACGCTGCCCCTGCGCCCCGAAATTTCGCCGAACCGTTCCTTGCCGGGACAGATCCGTCTTGATGTATGAATGATAGCGCGCCTCGGATTCTCGTAGTCATTGAGAAGAAGCCGATACGAAGGCATCGTCGAAGCAACGGGTTTTTACGCAGTATTCGCCCACTGACGCGGGTTGCGCGGCCACCATCCAACCCCCGCCCAAGGCGTGGCGCACGGCCTCTTGCACGCCTTGTCAGTCACCGTCGTATCGGTTCTTTTCGTGACTTGCCTCTGATACCACGGCAATAGGAAGTGCGGTTTGTGCAATGACGTCGTTAGAAAACGGGCCTCGTGGGATCGGACCCGGTTTTCCTTGGATTCGCAGTGTCTTTTCCTCGACTCGACCCAGTTTTGCGCATCGCCATCGGGAGCCAAAGGGCCGTTCGTGACTTGTCGCACGACTGCCGCGGTAGGCGTGCCGAGAAAGAGGAAGCGCGGGAATGAACAGACCAGCCGAAAATTTCGGGCCTGATTACCCCACACCGATCGCGGCACGCGGGAGTGCGGGCTCATAATTCCCTATTCTCAACGTACCGGGCCAGTACGTATCTGGCAGGACGGCACGCGGATGTATCCGGCCGCCGTCGCGCTTTGCGCGCTGATCCTTGGCCTGATCTCAGCCGGGGCCCCCGGTGCCGGCGTGTTGAGCGCGGCTGCAGCGGGCGGCCTTTTCGTGCTGCACCGCACGGCGCTGGCTCTGGGAGTAACCGCATTTCTGGCCGCCGGGCTGTTTTTCATGCCCGACGCGGTGCAATCCAGCTCCTATTGGGCCGACGTCCTGCTCGCAGCTACGGCAGCGCTCTTTCCCCGCCGTCTGGCGCCTGCGATGCTGCAGGCTTCGCGCTGGTCCTGGCTTCTCGCAATGGTGTTCGGCAGCGTGGC
Organism: Novosphingobium sp. P6W; assembly: GCF_000876675.2. Taxonomy (GTDB): domain Bacteria; phylum Pseudomonadota; class Alphaproteobacteria; order Sphingomonadales; family Sphingomonadaceae; genus Novosphingobium. The sequence continues at coordinate 1,359,005 of NZ_CP030353.1, read as the reverse complement.
TCTGTGCCTGCACTTCATCCTGCCGGGCATTGCCGCCGATATTTCAGTGGTCGTCGCCTCGATATGCGCGTCCTTCGTGGGCGCCGGCATTACCCGTCACCTTGCGGTAGTCGACGCGAGACTGCTGGCATGGGGGGACGGCGGCCTGGTGGAAGTGACGCGCGACCTGCTGCTGGGCCGCATCACCAGCGGCATGCTGCATGACCTTGCCCAGCCGCTGAACGTGATCTCGATGGCCAATGCCAACATGGATTACATCATCGGCCGCCTTGATATCGACGACGAGAACCGCCAGCAATTGCAGGAGCGGGTAAAGCGGATCGCGTCGCATACCGAAGGCGCGGCTGCCATCCTCAGCCTGTTCCGCTGGTTCGGCCGCGACGGTCATGATGGCGATGGTGAGTTGACGGTACGCAGCGCTCTGGAGCGGGCCGTGGCCGCCACAAAGTCCAGTATGCGCCATCACGGCGTTTCCATCCATCTGCGCGGCAATGCGCTGGACCATCTGGTGCCTGTGCAGCACGGCGCGCTCGAAATGATGGCGGTAGCCGCTCTGCTCAGCGCCTTCGCGAGTTTTGTGGATAGCGAGGGCAAGAAGCTTCGCGGCGACGTTCTGCTGCACGCATCGATGACGCCGGGCCATGTGGTAGTGACGGTGGAATGCACGGATAGCGACGGCAAGCCGCTGCCCAGCCACCGCATCGATGAAGCCACGCTTTGGCTGGTGGAGCAGGTCGCACGTGACGCGGCGAGCGATTTCCGCTGTCTGGTGCGCAATCGTCAGCCGGTGCGGTTCATCATCCGGCTGGGCCGCGACGATATCTGAATATCAAACGGAACACAGCCGCCGCACTTGCCCGCGCGACGGAAGATCAGCCGCCCAGAGGCAGTTCGATCTCCACGCGGGCGCCTTCGGTTTCATCAGGCACCAGCGTAACGACGCCGCCAGCCTTCTCCAGCACCCGCCGACAGATATGCAGGCCCAGGCCGGTGCCGACACGCGGCTTGGTCGTGAAGAACGGTTGGAATACCGCCCGCGCCGTATCGCCCGAAAGACCCGCGCCGTTATCGGAAACGACACAGCGCACAGCGCCCTCGTGCAGGGCAATGCGGATCGCAATGTGCCCGGCGCCCTGCCAGCCGCTCTCTCGCCGGCTTTCGATGCTCTCCGCGGCATTGCGCAGGATGTTGACGAAAACCTGTTCGGTCTCGACCTGGCAGAGGCTCACGTTCGCGTGAACATGGGCACCGTGATCGTCAATCTCGATATCGGCGGTTTCGAACAGGGGTCGCAGGAATTCCACGGCGTTGCTGGCGGCCAACCCGATATCCGCGCTTACCTCGCCCCGGCTGTTGCCCGAAGCATAAGCCAGGGTGCGGTCGATGATCGTCTGTGCCCGCTCGACCTGCTGCGCGATACGCGCGATCGCCTTGTCGAGCTGCGGTTTCGTGATGTCGCACCGGCCCAGCATCATGCGCAGGTTCTCGTTCGCCACCGAAATCGAAAACAGCGGCTGGCGCAGTTCGTGGGCGAGCGCGGAAGACTGCTCGCCAAGGTCGGCAAGGCGGGATTTTGCGGCGATCGTTTCGAATAACTGGTGCGCATCGCTGACGTCTATCCCGTCGGATATGGCCTGCGCAGCAATGTCCTCCACCGGATGGCATTGCTGTTTCATAGGCGTGCACCGGGTCCAGTTCTCGATATCGCGCTGGGTGATCTCGTTCGGTTTCATGGTCAAACGTCTCCCTGCTGCGCCGAATTTTCAAGCTCGCCCAGCATGTCGCGCAGGACATCGATCAATATCTGCGGCTGGACGGGTTTTGTCAGAACCATATGATCGGGCATTTGCAGCGACGGATCCTGAAGAAGCGGGTCACCGGTGATGAACAGATAGTTGAAAGGGCGCTGGCAGAGCACGGCATGATCGCGAATGCGCGAGACGATCATAAGGCCGGATTCCCGCCCCAGCCGGACATCGCAGGCAAGCACGCGGATTGCGGGGTTCCCCTCGAGCGCAGCCATGGCTTCGTCGAGATCGGACACCCCGACCGCAGGAATGCCGTGCAGTTCCATGAACGTCAGCAGCTCTTCGACGATTTCCGTTACATCGTCGATGAGCAATACGAGAGCCTCTTTGCCCTGCATGCGACCGCCTTCTCTACTATCTCCCACCGCATCAGTTTCATTCTACCCGATGCTGGTTAACATCATTTAGGTTCTTTTTCGTTTCCAAATCCATAACATTCTACAGTTATTTCCACAGAGGTTTTGCGTATTGCAAAATACCGTTGCGGATCAGGCACAGCTGCGGCAGTCGCCGCCTGCTGGTTGAAGTTTTGCAAGATGATGCCAGGCCATGGTCGGCCGCAGGGCCGCAGGCTCGGCGCGGCGTTCCAGGAGGTCGAGCGCGCCGGAGATCATGGCCACTGCTGTCAGCGATTCGTCGTCATCGAGCAGATTGAGCGATATGCGCAGAAGATCGCGGGCTTGGCGTGAGGCTTCGATCGTCATGATATTCTCCTTTTTCATTTGCTCGGGAAAAATTGTGCCCGAATTTCTAGAGGCGTAGAGGGAGTGGCCCACGGCAAGGGCCACCCCCTCCCCCCGCCTCGTCATCCGAGGTCGGGCTACAGCGTGTCCAACCAGGGGGAGGGCAACAAGGCGGCGGACACGCCGGCCTCGATCAGTTGCCCGTTCTGCCCCCCAGCAGACCGGTCAGGGGTGAGAGCAGCGAGCCGGTGCCGGACGAACCGCCACTCGTTCCGCCGAGCAATCCGCCGACAACACCGGTCACCGAACCGCTGACAGAGCCGGTAAGCGTCCCGCTGAGCGAACCACTGAGCGAACCGCCAGCCACACCGCCGAGAAGGCCGCTGACCGCCCCCGTTACAGGGGCCAGAACGGACCCTGCTCCGGTGTTGCCGCCAGCTCCCGTCAACAGGCCGCCTACAACGCCGGTCACCGGAGCGAGGATCGTGCCTGCGCCTGCGCCGCCGCCGGCACCGCCAAGCAGACCGCTCACCACGCCCGTCACCGGAGCGAGCACCGTGCCTGCGCCTGTGCCGCCGCCGACACCGCCGAGCAGACCGCTAACCACGCCCGTCACCGGAGCAAGCACCGTGCCTGCGCCTGTGCCGCCGCCGACACCGCCGAGCAGACCACTCACCACGCCCGTCACCGGAGCGAGCACCGTGCCTGCGCCCGCGCCGCCGCCGACACCACCGAGCAGACCGCTAACCACGCCGGTCACCGGAGCAAGCACCGTGCCTGCGCCTGTTCCGCCGCCGACGCCGCCAACCACTTGGCCGAGGGTCCCGTTAACCGCGCCGAGAAGCGGCGATGTTACACCGTCGACCACGCTCGTCACCGGAGCCAGCACAGGAGCCAGGCCGTTGGTCACCTGCGTGACGCCAGTCCCGACCTGTTGGCCAAGCAGCGACCCGGCAAGGTTACCCACCGGGGCAAGGCCTTGCGCAACGCCAGCCGCAGTAGTTGGCAGCGTCACGTCCAGCACATTGCCGTTGGCAAGCACGTCAGCCGTTACCAGCTGCCCCGAAACCAGTCCCGGACTATTCGAGAGCAGGTTGACACCGGCGAGCGTACCGCTGGTGCTGGGGCCCGTCAGGACATTGTTGCCAACGTCCAGTCCGACGAGCGGTCCGGTATACGTCGGCACCGTTCCACCCCCGCCACTGGGCAAGCTGCCGGTGATCCCGTCGATCAGGCCGCCGAGCTGACCCGTTACCGGAGCCAGAAGGCCGTTCTGTCCAATCACGGGAGCCAGCACGGCGTCCACCGTGTTGAGCAGCGGCGTCGTCACCTGACTAACCGTCGAGGTCACCGCAGCTACCGTGGGCGAGAGCCCATCGGTAAGCTGTGTGACGGTGCCGCCGACCTGACTACCCAGCAGGGCGCCCGCAAGCGAGCCGACCGGGGCAAGCGCTTCCTGCGTCTGCGCCGTCGTCGTTGGCAAAGCGACATTCACCAGACTGCCGTCACCCGTCAGGACATCGACCGCGATACCGCCGCCGTTGCTCGTCGAGGTGCCCGGAGTGACGTTGACGTCAATCAGAGTTCCAGGGCCGCTGGGACCGAGGATCGGATTGCCGCCGATAGTCACGCCAGCGACCGTGCCGGTGATGCTCGACGGGCCAGTGGGACCAGAGGGGCCGGTAGGGCCCGAGGGACCACCCGGACCTGTAGGGCCGGTCGGACCAGAGGGGCCTCCCGGACCGGTAGGACCAGTCGGACCTCCAGGACCAGTCGGGCCAGACGGACCGCCCGGGCCTGTAGGACCAGTGGGGCCGGTCGGACCAGAAGGACCGCCCGGACCCGTAGGACCAGTCGGGCCTCCAGGGCCAGTCGGACCGCTTGGCCCGCCGGGGCCGCTTGGACCGCCAGGACCGGAGGGTCCAGCAGGGCCGGTGGGGCCTCCGGGACCGGTCGGACCAGCAGGGCCAGTCGGGCCACCGGGGCCAGTAGGACCCGTCGGTCCCGCGGGACCTGTAGGCCCGGAGGGATCAGTCGGACCTGTGGGTCCACTCGGACCCGAAGGGCCAGACGGACCACTTGGACCGGAAGGACCGCTGGGGCCACTCGGGCCGCTGGGACCCGACGGATCGGTGGGGCCGGTGGGACCGGACGGTCCCGACGGCGTGCCGCCGCCGCCGGCACCGACGCGGAAGCCGACGCCATCGGCGCAAGCGCCTAGAAGAAGAAGCGGAATAGCCGTTGCGCAAAGCAGGATCTGCCTTGTCGTCTGGCGCGGTTTACTACGCGGCATTGTGTTGTCCTCCATGAAATGCCCAGTGCGATGATGGTTAGGCACAGTCGGGAGGCGAGATCGCGCTCAGAAAAAGCCGCTACGGCAAGGCCGGGTCCGCCTGCGGGATGTCTCGATCAGAGACTCCGAAAAGCGCGGGTTTCAGCCGGAAAATAGGTCGTCAGAAACGCAAGATGGCGCGCAACCACCCCCTGCAAGGCAGGAGAAACCCGAAAACCGAACCGGCCCGCGAGCAAGTGGAGACTTGCGCACGGGCCGGATGATAGAGCCGGAATGAAAGTGATTTATCGCCGGGTCGCGTCCTTCGGACCGCGCAGGCGGTTGTCCGTCAGTCGACCGCCGAATCGGCTTCCGCAGCGAGTCGGGCCCGGCTGTCGAGAATCGCGGTGCGCAGGGCTGCAAGGATACGGTCGAGATCGGCATCCCCGGCGATCGCCAGTTCAACGGCCAGACCGTCCCGGCCTGGCTTGATCCGGCCAACGCGTTCATCACCGACCACTACCTGCATATCCTGCGCGCGCGCGCCGCCGCCTTCCATTGCCGCCTGCTTGAGACGGGTGAGAACGGTGGCGGCCGGGATCATCCGATCTCCGGCGGCGGCAAGGCGCTGCTGCTCCTGCCCAACGCTACGCGCGGCAATAAGCAGGCGGTCACGCTGTTCGGGCCGACGCAGCAGCGGGGTCAGAACTTCGGAATGGCGCACGCGCAGCTCCTCACGCGTGGCGAAAGCATCCACCACCTCGTCCGGCATCTGGGCCAGCGAAAGCAGACGGCTGAGCTGGCTGTTGGACAGATTGAGTGCCTCGGCCATGCGCGACTGCACACCGCCGTAGAAACGATCAACCGCGCCCTGATAGCTGCGGGCACGGTCGAGTTCAGTGATGTCCTGGCGTTCGCGGTTCTCGATGTCCGCAAGCCGGAACGCCTCTTCATCGCTTAGGTCCACGACCATTGCGTTGAGGCGAATTTCCGGCCGGCCATTGTGATTGAGCCAGTTGACGGAAAAACGCCGGCGACTACCGACGAGTAGTTCGTAAGGAAGTTCTGATCCGGGCGGATTATTGCGCACCAAAACGGGGATGCGGTTGCCGTCTTCCTGCGCGATAGATTCAATCAGGGAACGGCAACTATCGGCCGAAAGCCCCGGAACATCGCGTGGATTGCCATCCCAGACGCTGCAGTCGCCAGGCCGGATAGAAATCGCCGTGCGCCTGCCATTTCCCTGAACGAAACCCGCAAGTCTTTGATCCAGCCGTGAAAGTTCAGCGCCTTCTACGCGCGAAGCCTCGGCCGGGTCAGGCTCGTAGGAAAGCGTGGTGAGAATATCCCGTACAAAACCACCCATCTCGCGCCCCTGCTTCCGTGTTCCTTAGTAAGAAGACATAGCGGAAGCTGAATCGGAGCGCCGCGCCGACTATGTTCGGATCGGCTCTATCAAAGGATCGATTCCGCCGTTTCGGGCGACGGGATGCTCGTTAAAGGCTCCGATCAGAACCGGCGGCTGGCAGTAACCGCGAACCCGTGCACATGCCGATCGTTGGCGAACTCGCCCGAGTATGAGAAGCGAACGGCAGTGCGTTCCCCATGCACTGCCGTCAGGCTGGCGCCAACGACCGCCGTGTCGCGATCGTAGCGCCAGGACGGCAAAGTGAAGATCGGGGTTCCACCATTGACGAACACTGCCTCGATCCGGCTTTCCGGCCTTGATCGCAGTTCGCGCTGCCATTGCCCCTCCACACTGGGCCGCAGCGTCCAGCTTCCCTTGTGCAGCGCCGTGGACATACGCATGCCCAAGCTGCTCCTCACGGCTTCGGACTTGAATTTGGCGACGGCCAGCGATGCCGCGCCGCCGCTCTCCACTATCCCGCCAAGGTCGGCGTAGCGGTATTGTAGCCCGGCGAAAGGTTGCGCCCGAAGGACGCCGAGCTGCAGGATGCCGCCAGCCTCGACCGAAGCTGCGGCGTTATCGCCATTCGCTCCGGCCTGCAGCTGGTCGTTGAAACCATTATAGGAAACTTGTCGGCGTAGCTGATACCAGCTGCGCGTATATCCGGCCGTCGCGTCGACATAAAAGCGGCCGTTGGTGTAGCTGGCGTAAGGCGTGACGCCTGCGTTGAACATCGTGCTGCGCGGCCGCTGGCTACGATCAAGCGCGGTGTCGAGACCGTCGATGCCGATCGAGGCGCCCACTATCAGGCCGGGAACAGGCGAAACGTCGAAGCCCACACGCACCGAGCGGCTGTCCGAATTCGCCGCCGGGCGATCTACCCGCGCCTTGTACTTGCCCTGCCGCAGGCCATAGCTGCCGATGACAGAAATGGTGCGATCGCCGCTCACCGGCACATCAGCCGACGCATCCAGCGCCATCTCGCGGCGCTGCTGCAAGTAGCCACGGATCTCGCGGTCTGTCGCGTCCATGGACTGGATGGAAAGACGCGGCATAAGGCGATAGTTACGCGGGCTCAATTGGCCCAGCGCATCAGCGCGAGCGGCAGCATTGGGTAGTGCGTCGATTGCACCTAACATTGTTGCATAAGGGCTGGTAGCCGGACTGGCGACCGTGTCGAGCGCTCCGGCAACAGCAGCCTCTCCCGGCGTGGTCGCATCGGGTCCATAGGTCTGAGCAAGCGCGGCAGAACCGCAAAGCGCCCCCAGGGACGCCATTATGCCTACCGAAAACCGGGTTGCCGAAACGGACAGAGTCTGCCGCAAGTTCACTTCCTCCATTTATACAACGAGGCTTTAGCCCACCTCTGAATTGCCTTGAGGTTGGCGCTGCGATCCCGACCTGACCAGCCGAACTGGCATCGAAACGACGCTATCAAGCGCCCTATCGCAACCACCAATCTTGCGTATCAAACCGGCTGATTTCCATTATTTTCAGAGAATTCTTCGACGTATTGCCGGCTTTGTTGCGTGGAGACCGGCGGTCGTAGACACCCGTTGTTCTACCTATTCGGCGGTTCCGCCCAATTCGGCTGCAACACCTAACTTGACGCACTTCCTCGCCATCAGGCGACAAAAGCGCAGGCCGCCGCTGCGAGGCCATCGAAGCGCGGGATCAGAACGCAAAGCGCGCCTGTAACGATCGCCGCACCATAAGGAACGGTGTCTGCGCGAATGAAGCAGAACAGGCGGTTCAACAGATTGAGGGCGACCGCGATCAACGCTCCGGCGAGGATGGTGACAGCGAGCATGGCCGGTATGCCTGATGCCGGCACCCACAGCAGCAGGGCAGCAATAAGCTTCACGTCCCCGCCTCCCAGCAGACGAAGCAGGAACAGTAATACTAAAGGCCCGGCCACCAACGCGGCGATCGCCATGCGCCAGGCGAAGGTGGGGAATCCCGACCAACCCGTCTCGCCCACTGCGAAGACCAAACCCAGAGAGGCTATTGCGATACAAAGGGTATTAGGGATGCGCCTGCGCCCTAGATCCGAATGGATCACTGCGCCGCAGAGCAACAAGAGGCCCAAGGCTGCGGCGGCGGCTAGCCAGGGCAACGCTGGCCCGGTGATGATTACAGGCGGGTGCATGTGAACGATTGGCGCGAGGGCCGCCACTTCAGCGCCAGTTGGGGCCTTCGATCCACGTCACCAGACTACGCCGCAGGCCGTCGGTGACCGGCAGCACCCGGTGCTGCAAAAACGAGGGGAAGATCAACAGACTGCCACGTCCGGCGAAAGTCGGGCCAGGGCTCTGGATGCCGAAGAATTCGAACTCACCGCCCTTATATTCATCCGGTGAGGAGAGTTGCACCACGACGGAGAGCTTACGGGCATAAGGACGCGGCGATTCTAGCCACACATCCTGATGCCAGTCGTAGTGTCCTTTGTTCGTCGCACGATATTCTGTGAACTGCAACTCGAACGGCGCTTCCACATCAACACCGAAATTGGTGCGATTGGAACAACGGACAAAATCCATGATGCGGCTGACAATGTCCTTCTCACGCGAAGTATCGAACCAGCGAATCGTGGAAGTGCGGTAACCCTTGTCGCTACGCAGCGCGTCCGAAAAACCGATCGTGGCGTCCGCAGGCGGGTAGTGTTCGGCGCGCGCGACAATCGCGTCACACTCAGCCACGGTCAGCGCGTCAGGCCAGACTTCCCAGATGTTCTGCATGGTGATTTCCTGTTTTCCGCCCTAGCAAGGTTTTGCGTGTACGCAAAACAGGCGATCAGAGCGTGCGCGACACGCTAAAGAAAAAGCGGGTCTTTTCACTAAATCCTGCAAATGGTTTCTTGACAGGTACTGCAATTTGTGCAGATCCGGTCCAACCCTTTATTGGAGTGATTCGCACTCCTCCGCCTGCCGATGCCAACGAATAGTCGCTGCTTCCCAATCCATACAATGGACGCGCATAGGAATGCGCCAATGCGCCATCCGCATAGGCAAAGACAGTCAAGCCGCGCGGGTCGGTCTTTCCGCCGATTACTCGCCAGGAAAGTTCCGCGCCGCCGGTTACGGCTTTATCGGCCGTCAAGAATCCATCACGAAACGCAAGGCCAGCACCTTCGCCGCCAAGAATGACGCGTTCCGTCGTCGGCAAGCGGTCGCTGCTATACTGCCCGCGCACCGTGGCCTTGGCGGCAATCGAAGCGCTTAGCTGCTTGACGAACGTGGTTTGCAGGTTGGCCTTGCGATAAGAGGGTTTCGAATAGCCCTCGATTTCGCGCGCACCCAGCGCGTCGAAGCCCTGGCTAAGGCTGAGCGAAACGCCGTAGCCGGAGGTATCGCCGATCGAAGACCAGTTTGCGCCGAGCCGCAGCGCGCGGGTGCGGAAACCACCAAAGGCGGTATCGAGATAGTAATTGGTGCTGTTGGTGCCGTCGAACGAAGCTGTTAGCGTCAGGTTGCGCTTGTAGGAGCGGATCAGTGGATGCGCGACGACAATCCCCATCTGCTTGGCTTCACCCTTGATGCCAAGGTCGCGGGTGCGCGTGCGAACATAAGCGCCGCTCAGCCCAACCGTGGTTCCGTTCGAACCGACCGGAGTGGCATGGCTTGCGGAATAGAACTGGTAGCGGCTCGGCTGAAACGGGATGTAGCCTGACAGCTGCGTTGTATCACCTTCGCGAAGCAGGCCGTTCAGCGAGAGCGCAAGCTGCGCCTGCGCGCCTGACGTGACGTTGACGACACCTCGGTTGTTGAGGTTGAGCGTCACGTCCACTTGCTTGCGCTTCACATCAAGATCGAGCGCGAGTTCGCCCGGCGTCGTCGTGGTGCGAAGGTTCGCCTGCACCGTCTGGCCGGGAATATCGCGCAGCAGTGAAAGTGTGCGTTCGATCGTCGATTTGTGGGTGGGTGTGTCGCGCATTAGCCGCTTTACCTGCGCGTCGATGAGGCGCTTGGGTGTGCTGCTGGACTCGCTCGCCAGCTTGTATTCGACGATACGCCCTTCGGTCACGCGCACCACCAGCACGCCGCCTGCTGCCGACTGCGCGGGAATGCTCACCGCATAGAACGCGATATCGCTTTTGGCATAGGCACCGCTGATCGCATCCGCGAGCTTCTGGAGCATGTCCCGGTCGAGCGGCGATCCGACGAAGGGCCGCGTTGCCTGGTCCAGCGTTTCGGCCGCCAGGGTCGCGCCTTCGTATCGGACCCCGGTAAGGGTAACCTGCACCGGGGCCGCCGCTTCGACGCGGGCGGGAGCCGATGGCAGTTGCACCTCGGGGCCCGTGCGCGGGATGGCCGGACCGGCGCGGTCGAGGCGGTCACGGTCGATCGTGGGCGACTGGCTGATGGCAGGAGGGTTACCCTGCGCGAAGGCGTTCACGCCCGTCAGCGCCAGCAAAGTCCCCATGCCAAACAGCGCGGAGCGAAACGCGCTGCGTCTGCCTGCTCCTGCCGTTCGATCCCTTTTGTCCGAAGTTGCCCTCATGATACGTGGCTGCCCGCCTGACCCTTAATCCGTCGATGGCGGCGAAATGCCCCCTTTCATTCAGATTACGGATGCGCAGGCAGCGATCACGTTCAATTGCAGCCGCTCCGGCCCTATTGCGGTAGATGGCCCGGAAAGCGGTATCGCAAAGCCGGGATGAGGTAGGGTTTCGTCCGCAAAGGATAGTCAGCAGACGATGTAACCCGCAGTATTCCGTAGTTTTGCTCTTACCCACAGCTCCCTATTCCCGGGCCGGGACAGACGGCGATCCAATCGAATTGGCTGCGATCCTTTGCGCAAAATTGCGTATCGGATCGGCTTTCGGACACCGACCGCCTTGCGTCAGGCCACTTTCCCGGCGTCAGTCCTTAAGGCGCTCCGCATGCCAGGCGATGTGTTCCGGCATGAAGGTGGATATGAAGTAATAGGAGTGGTCGTACCCCTCCTGCATGCGAATGGTCGCCCGCTGGCCGGCCTTCTCGCAGGCATCCGCCAGAAGCTGCGTCTTGAGCTGGCCTTCGAGGAAGCCGTCCGCCGTGCCCTGATCGACGAGCAGGTCCGGCAGGTGGGCGCCGTCGTCGATCAACGCGCAGGCGTCGTACTCGCGCCAGGCCGTGCGATCCGCGCCGATGTAGCCGGTCAGTGCTTTGTCACCCCAAGGGCAATTGAGCGGCGAAACGATCGGCGAGAAAGCGCTGACGGAGCGGAAGACGCCGGGATTACGCAGTGCGATCGTCAGGGCGCCGTGCCCGCCCATCGAGTGACCGGTGATCCCCTGCCGGCCCGTGTCGACCGGGAACTGCGCCTCGACCAGCGCGGGAAGTTCCTTCTCGACATACGCGCGCATGCGGAAATTCGCCGCCCAGGGCTGCTGCGTGGCATCGACGTAGAAGCCCGCGCCTTTGCCGAAGTCGTATGCTTCATCGTCCGGCACATCATCGCCGCGCGGGGACGTATCCGGCGCAACGAGGATCACGCCGTGCTGCGCGCAGGCAGCGCGAAATTCACCCTTTTCGGTGACGTTGGCATGGGTGCAGGTGAGCCCCGAGAGATACCACACCACCGGCAGCTTCGCGCCGGGCGCATGGTCCGGCACGAAGACGGAGAAGGTCATCTGCGTCCCCGTCTCGGCACTCTGGTGGCGATAGACGCCTTGCGTGCCGCCGTGGCTGCGGTTGGTGGAAACGGTCTCCATCAAAAGACGACGACCGAACGGATGCTTTCGCCCGCATGCATCAGGTCGAAACCCTTGTTGATCTCGTCCAGGCTGAGGACGTGGGTAATCATCGGGTCGATCTGGATCTTGCCGTTCATGTACCAGTCGACGATCTTGGGCACGTCGGTGCGGCCCTTGGCACCGCCGAACGCACTGCCGCGCCAGTTACGCCCCGTAACGAGCTGGAACGGGCGCGTGGCAATTTCCTTGCCGGCCTCGGCCACGCCGATCACGATCGAAGTACCCCAGCCGCGGTGGCACGCTTCGAGCGCGGTGCGCATGACCTCGGTGTTGCCGGTGCAATCGAAGGTATAGTCCGCGCCGCCATCGGTAAGGGCCAGGACCTCGGCGATGACTTCTTCGCGGCTCTTGCCCTTGCCGTTGATGAAGGCGTCCATGCCGAAACGGCGGCCCCACTCTTCACGGTCTGGGTTGAGGTCCACGCCGACGATCAGGCCCGCGCCCGCCATCTTCGCGCCTTGGATCACGTTGAGGCCGATCCCGCCCAGCCCGAAGATCACGACATTGTCGCCGACCTGCACCTTGGCGGTGTTCACCACCGCGCCCACGCCCGTGGTCACGCCGCAGCCGATGTAGCACGAGGTCTGGAACGGCGCGTCGGTGCGGATCTTGGCGAGGGCTATTTCCGGCAGCACGATGAAGTTCGAGAAGGTCGAGCAGCCCATGTAATGGAAGATCTGCTGGCCCTTGTAGCTGAAACGGCTGGTGCCGTCCGGCATCAGGCCCTTGCCCTGCGTTGCCCGGATCGCAGTGCACAGGTTGGTCTTGCCCGAGAGGCACGACTTACACTGGCGGCATTCCGGCGTATAAAGCGGGATTACGTGATCGTCCGGCGCCACGCTGGTGACGCCCGCGCCCACTTCACGCACGATGCCTGCACCTTCGTGGCCAAGGATGGAGGGGAAGATGCCCTCGCTGTCCAGACCGTCGAGGGTATAGGCGTCGGTATGGCAGATGCCGGTCGCCATGATCTCGACCAGGACTTCGCCTTCGCGCGGACCTTCGAGGTCCACTTCGACGATCTCGAGCGGCTTTTTCGCTTCGAAGGCAACGGCGGCGCGGGTCTTCATCTGTGCAGTCTCCTGTCTATGCGGTGCCTTCTAGCGCCTTGCAGGATTGTCGTTAATGGGGTTCTTGGGAAAAGCATTATAACCGAGTGGAAAAAGTGGATGATTGGCGCCTGGGACGGCATCGAGGAATTCGTGAGGGTGGCGCGCGCCGGCAGCTTCACCGCCGCCGCACGCAGTTTCGGTGCCTCTGTCACTCACATGAGCCGCGCCGTCAGCCGACTTGAGGCGAAGCTGGGCAGCCAGCTGTTCCACCGAACAACCCGCTCGCTGGGCCTGACCGAGGCCGGGCGCATCTTTTACGAAACCGGCAGCCGCCTGATCTCCGAGCGAGAGGATGCCATCGCTGCCGTTGCCGCGCAGGGAAGTCCGCGCGGCAACTTGCGCATCACCTGCTCCTACACGCTGGGCGAGCGCTTCATCGGCCCGATCCTGCGCGAATATGCCGGCGAGCACCCGGAGTTGTCGATCGCCTGCGACCTCGACAACGACGTGGTGGACCTGATCCGCGACGGTTACGACATGGCCATCCGCACCGGGCATCTGGAGGATTCGCGCCTTGTCGCCACCCGCGTCGCCTCGCGCGCGATGGTAACGGTGGCAGCGCCTGCATACCTGGCGGCGCGCGGCATCCCGCAGCGCATCGCCGACCTCAAGGACCACGACTGCCTCGTCGGCTCCGCCTCGACATGGCATTTCCAGCGCGGCGAGACTTTCCGTCCGGAAGGGCGCTGGCGCTGCAACAACGGAACCATGGTGCTGGAAGCCGCGCTGGACGCAATGGGCGTCTGCCAGTTGCCCGCCTTCTACACCGCCAGCCCCATTGCAGCCGGGCGACTGGAGGAAGTGCTCGCCCAAGACTGCCCCGACGACGAGCCGATATGGGCCGTCTATCCTCGGCTCAAGCACCTGTCGCCCAAGGTCAGCCTGCTGGTGGCGCTGCTGCGGCGCCGGCTTCAACCGCTGCTGGCCGGCACCGCGCCGGGGTGATTATCCCACATATTTACGAATGGTAGAAATTGTGGGATAAACGTTCCGTGACCCGCATCCGCCCCTTCAGCGACGAACAATCGCGCCTGCTGGTAAACCTGCGCCAGCGCTACGAGGTCTGGATCGACGCCGAGCGCGCATTGGCCGCCCTGCCCTACGATCTGCGGCGCAAAACGGTGGGCGAGCGTGAATACCTGTACCGCATCTTCGACCGGGGCGGCAACGGCCGCAGCCTCGGCGCGATAACGCCAGAACTGGAAGCACGGTTTCTTGCCTACCGCGCCGAAAAGGAAGCGCTGAAGGAACGGATCAAGGGCCTGCGCCCGGCGCTGGCGGAAAGCGCGGCGCTGTACCGTGCGCTGCGGCTGCCGCTGCTGTCTTCGGACGCCGGGCCGATCCTGCGCGAATGCGACCGGCGCGCGCTGCTCGGCTCGCACCTGCTGGTGGTGGGCACCAATGCCATCGCCGCCTACATGGCCGAGGCCAACAGCCGCATCGACCTGCCCGACGAGACGGAGGATTTCGACCTGGCCTGGGTCGCACAAACGCAGGATGAGGAAAAGCGCGTGTGGGAGATGCTGAAAGCCGTCGACCCCACCTTCACCGTCAACATAGAGCGCGATTTCCAGGCTCGCAATGCGCGGGCCTATGAAGTGGAGCTTCTGGTGGCGCCCTCTCGGGCGGGAACGCTAGGCGGGCGCGACCAGCCGCGCCCAGTGCCGCTGCCGGAGCAGGAATGGCTACTGCTGGGCCGCCCGGTGGATCATGTGATAGGCTGCCGCGACGGCTCGCCCGCACGCATCGTCGCGCCGGACCCGCGGTGGTTCGCGCTGCATAAATTGTGGATGGCAGCGCAGGCCAAGCGCAATCCGCTCAAGCGCCCGAAGGACCGCCTGCAGGGGCTGGCTCTGCTGGACGCGGTGGCGCAGGCGATGCCGCACTATCCGATGGACGCGGCCTTCGAGAAAGAATTGCCGGATGAACTGGCGCCGCATTTCGAGGAATGGCGGGATCTTTCCAGACCGTCAGAGGCGGCGGACTGGTAGTCCTACGGACACTGCACCGCGCGGCGGTTGACCAGCGGCCTCTGATACGACGGGTCTTGCTTGCTGCGCGAGGACACGCCGTTCACTGCAATGTCTGGCACATCGGCAAAAGGGATCGGCATGGGCGGCGGCAGGCAGCCCCACTCGATCACATTGGTACGCAGCGCGATCTTCCATGCCCCGCCGCGCCGTTCCAGCCGGTCGATGTAGCGCCCGCCGGCGATCCACAGGCTCTCATCACGATTGCGACCGACGAACTGGTAGTAGGTTTCCGAATGCGCAAAATCGCCGTCGAGATCGATGGTGGTCTGCAGCAGCGCATGGTGCGTGACGATCTGCCCGGCCTCATGCATCGGCACCGCCCAGTCCCAGCAATCCGCCGCGCTGCCCACAAAGGGTCCGGCGGCCATCTGGGCATCGTCCCAGAACGCCGAGAGGTAGATATCGCGGTCGAAGCGGTCCATCCCGCGCGAGAAGCGGGCAAGGCACTCGGCGATGTCCTGCTTGTCGAGCAGGGCGTCGATGCGCGCCTCGCGGTCACTTGCCACGGTAATCGACCTCGCTGATCGGCAGCCAGATCGGCGAGCCACGCTTGGCCCGCGCCGAAGCGATCACGCTGCCATCGACATCGGTGATACCATATTCCTGTGCCAGTTCGGCCGTGACGAACTCCCCGCCAGAACGCTTCATCACCGCCGGGTCCGCCGCCAACGCGGCAATCACCCGGCCGGGATGCTCAACACTGCTGCCCTGCATCGAGGTGATGGTCTTGGTCATCCGGTCGCCCATCCGGGCGAGATTGTCCTGCGCTTTTTCGGTCAGCGTCAGGCCCTGCCACAGCGTGAGCGAGGCGACGCCGTGCGGCTCGAGTTCGATGGCCATGTCCCGCGCCATGCGGTCTGCTGCCGACTTCGAGGTGCCGAAGATCACGCTGTAGGTATAAGTCACCGCCGCAAAGCCGGAGATCGCGACGATCAGCCCGGCCCCTTGCGGCACCATGATCTTCGCCGCGTGCCAGGCCGCCACGTAGTTGGACTTCACCCCGACATCCCACATTTCGAGGTTGGAAAGCGGCTTTTCCCAGAACCCCTTGGGTTCAAGCAAATCCTCCGAAATCGTGAAGGCATTGTTGACGAGAATATCGAGCCGGCCGGATTCCGAGGCGATGCGGGCAAACAGCGCTTCCACCGCCGCGTCGTCGTTATGATCGCAGGCGACGGCTACGCCCCTGCCCCCACTCGCCTTGCCGCGTTCGTCGCACTCGGCAGCGGTGCCGCCCACGGTGCCGGGCAGGTAATAGTCGCCCTCGCGCACGGTGCGGCCCGTGATGTAGACGGTGGCGCCCTGCTCCGCGAGGACCAGCGCAATACCCTTGCCGATGCCCCGGCTCGCCCCGGTGACGAGCGCCACCTTGCCTGTCAGTGGCCCGCTCATGTTCCGTCTCCCGCAAACCAGTTTTCGCTGAAATCGCCATGGGCACGGCCGGGGTAGTGCCCGGCGGTGAAGGGATAGCCCATCACCCCCTTCGACCAGTCCGCCGCTTGGCCCCAGTCCTGCTCCCAATCGTAGAGCATTACCCGGCCCGCGATCCGCCATTCGGCATCGCCCGCTTCATTAGCACGTTTTTCGAAGCGATCGAGATAGCGCCCGCCGATGCAGGTATCGCGCTCGCCCTTCTCGCCCATGTCGATGCGGTGGTAGGAGAACACATGCGTCTCCGCCTTTGCCGCATCGCCGGCGAGTTCGACGTGGGTCTGACCCAGCAAGTGCTGCGTGTCCTTGATCGCATCGGCGCCCGGCACCACCCAAGCGAGATAGGCGTCGAAATCGCCGCTATGGACGCCGTAGTCGAAACGCGCGCCAGGCCACCAGCAAGCGCGGATCAGATCGGCGCTGCGCCGGTCCTCACCGCGCGCCAAGCGGGCGACGCAAGTGCGGATCGCCTCGCGGTCGACCATCTGTTGTACAATCGGGTCCATCGGTCCTCCATCGTCTGGGTGTCATCGGGAACGGATCACCTTTCCCGATGACCGGCGAAAACCTCAGCGCGAGCCGAACGCGTAACGCACGTTGATACCGAATTCACGCGGAGCGGTAGTGGTGACGGCCGTGTAGGTGCTGGTGTAGGTTGTCGCCGCGCCGCCCGCTAAAGCGTTGCGGTAAGAAGTGAACAGCGGATCGCTGCGGGTCAGCGTCTTGGTGGTGTCGAACAGGTTCTTGGCGAACAGCGAGACTTCCCAAGCGCCCTTTGGATCGCGGATACCCGCGTAAAGGTTCACCAGTCCGTAAGATCCGATATCATCGTAAACGTTGTTCGGATCGACCCGCGACGTGCCCGCGAAGTTCAGCAGTCCACGCAAGTAGGCATTCATGTGATTGCTGACCGCGAAGTTGTACTCGCTGGTAAGCGATGCACTGAACGGCGACTGGAAGCCCGACCGCTGCGAGACGGCGCAAGCTGCGAGGTTGTTGCCGCCGGTTGCCACCTGCAATTGCCCCAGCGTGGGCGCATTGGTCGTGGCATCGGGGATGCCGTCACCGTTGAGGTCGTTGCACGGGATCACCCCGCCCTTGATCTTGCCCATCGAATAGCTGGCGACTGCGCTTACGCTAAGACCGCGCACGAGGTCGAAGGAGACGTCACCCTCGATACCGTTAACCTCGACCGGCACCGCGCCCACGAAGTTGAACTGCGATACGACCGGGTTGGCCGGGTTGGTGTAGTCCACGAAGTAGATCCCGCGTCCGCCGACACGGTAGGGGTAGTTCTTGAACTTCTGGTGGTAGGCGGTCGCATTCGCGCGCAGGCGTCCGCCCATCAGCGTGCTTTTGAAGCCTACTTCGTAGGACTTCGACGTTTCCGCCGGCAGGTTGATGAAGCTGCTCTCCAGCGCAGACTGCCGCTGGCTGAAGTCGCCCACTACGTTGATGCCCGGACGCCACGAACTGCCGGTGCTGGCATAGATCATGAAGTCGGGTGTGAAGTTGTGCTTCACCGAAGCGGAGTAAATCCACTTCTTCGCATCCTGTCCCTGGGTATCGGTCAGCGCACCGTTCACGAACAGCGCGTTTTCGGACTTGTAGGAGATGTGCCGGACACCGCCGGCAATTTCCGTGCTGGCGCCAATGTGGGCGGTCAGGTTGCCGAAGAAAGACTTTTCACGGCTCTCCGCGACACGGTCCACCGCCGTTTGTATCACGGTAATGACGCGGCCCGTATTCGCGCTGGTCGGCAAACCGATAATCGTCGGGCGGGTCAGCTCGGTCGGCTGGCTGGTCTTATAGTCGAAGTAGCCGACCACGTAATCGAAGATATCGGCGATGCGGGCATCGTTCTGCAACCGGATTTCGTGCGAGGTCCAGGCGGGGTGGGAATAGGTAAGCTGGTCGACATCACCGGGAAAGAAGTTGCCGAAGTCCTGGTTTTCAGGCGCACTGATCTTCTGGGTATTGTGCTGGCCTTGGTAGATCAGCACCTGGCCCAGCGCCGAAGCCTCGGCGCGCCAGTTGAAGATTTCATAGACCTGGTGGATTTCGCGCGCGGTTTCCTGGATCGAACGCCGGTCGGCGGTGCTGATGTAAAGCGGGCTGGCAGCCGCATCAGGGTTGGCTTCGCTGAACGAGGCCACCTGGTCATAGGTGAACGCCCGGCGATCCATGTACTGGTAGAGACCTTCCAGCTTCAGCCAGTCGGTCGGCTGGACAAGCGCCGAAACCCGGCCGCTCTTGGTGCGCGAGAAGGGATCGCGGCCTGCGGTGATCGGCCGCACGCGGTCGCCTTCGTTCTCATCCCACACGCCGGCAACGCGGATCGCGGCCACGCCTTCGATCACCGGCAGATTGAGGCCGCCCTTGAAGTTGACCGTCCCGATGTCGTTGGCGGTCATGTCCGTGAAACCGCCGATTTCGTAGAGATTGGGCTTCTTGGCGCCGATGGTGATCGAACCCGACGGCGCAGCACGTCCGCGCAGCGTACCCTGCGGCCCGCGCTGCACTTCGATCTGGCCGATGTCGTACATCTGCTGAAGGATGGCGCCGGCGGTAATCGGGGCGTCGTTGAAGTAGAATTCGACCGTAGGGTTGCTGCCGCTGGCCGTGATGTCGAAGTTGACGCCGCGCAGGCGCGCATTGCCGCCGGTGCCGTTAGCTTCGGTGGTCAGTTGCAGGCCGGGAACGATGCTGGATACTTCCTTGAAGTCACGGAAGTTGAGCTTGGCCACGTCGTCCGCCGTCACAGTATCGATAACGGCGGGAACATCCTGCACCGCTTCGTCGCGGCGGCGGGCCTGAACGATGATGACATTGCCCGAAACGGCGTCTTCTTCTGCAGCAGGTGCGGTGTCCTGCGCCATGGCAGGCGCCGAAATACCAGCCAGGCTGGCGGAACACAGCAGTACAGACGAAAATAGCCTCATAACATCTTTTCCCTATTCATTGATCTTACCGTTTTGGTCGAAACGCCGCCGCGACGAGGCCCTGAAGCCAGGTCATCGGCGATGCTGCGACCACGGATTTCACGCAAGACCGGAACGAATGGTGCATTTGCCGGGCCGTCTCGCCCGCACCTGTCCAGCCAATTGCGCCCATCTGCAGACTTACAATCGACGATTGGACCATACGAGCGGCCGCGCGGCGAATGAAGCGGCGGCGGGCAACATCTTGGTGGCGATCAATCTCTCTTTCGCCGTTCGCCGTGGCGATCTGTCGCCTCTTCGAAATTCATTTAATTGGAAGAAATGCCGGCAGCGACACTTTGCCGAAGCGCCGGACCAGGGGGATTTCCTGGCTTGCGGGGGCGCTGTCATCGCCGGAACAAAAGACGCCGGATTAGCGTTTGCCGAAACGCCCTGAAAATCGCGGTAGTCGAATCGCTTCGGCTGGATATCCGCAGCAGGGTCGAAGCTCTCCACTGGATGATGGCCGCACCGCCAGTATAGCCGGCTGACCGGAAGCGGTAATGCCGAGGCGCTCACAGGAAGAATCTCGCCTGTGACACTTTGCCCTCCGGTAAAGTGTCATGGCTGACAAAGCGCAAAACCGACCGGAAAGGGGATTCTCACGATTCCGTTTATGTGCTCTATTTTGCCTCGCTATGTTCCTTGAACCGCCCCCTCTCCCGCACCGCGGCCAGGCCAGCGACATGGCGCAGCTACTGGACCGGGTAGCCCACGCCAGCACCCGCCCGCGCTATGCCTTCATGGTGCTTAGCCTGATCGCCGAGATCGCCCGGCCGGACGGGAGCGCGGGGCCTTTCGTGATGCTCGGCGGGCGCTCTACGCTGCTACGCGACTGGCTATGCGATGCACTGACGCCCATGGGCGGGCGCGATCCGAAGCGGCTGATGCTGCCGCAAAAGGTGCGTGCGGAATTGCTGGCCCTGGGTAAAGTCCCTAGCGAACCCGAGGCGGCGGAAGCCGCGATCGCCGCCGAAGTCCACGAACGCATCCGCAAATCGGGCAAGACCAATCTCAGCCGCGCGGTTTCCGAACTGGTCCACGCCGGGCTTATCCGCCGTCATTACCAGGGCTTCCGAGTGGACCACCGCAACCGGGGTGCCGGCCGCCATGTGGTCTACGCGCTGGTCGGGCGAGCATGTTGTCTGATGGCGCGTTCGCCAGGGGCCCCCCTCCCCGCCCTACCCGGCAACGACGACCGGCGGCAGGGAGAGCTGCGGCTGAACTGACGGGCGTTTACTGCGCGCTCGCCATCGGAACATCGGTTACGCCGCCGCCCGTTGCACGCACCAGTTCGACACTGGCCTGCATTCTTTGCGTCTGCACCGAGATGTAGGCCCGCTGCGCGTCGAGCGCATCGGTTTGCGCGGTCACCACGTCGAGATAGCCCGAAGCGCCGTCCCGGTAACGCGACATGGCGATGTCACTGGTGCGCTGCGCCGCTTCTGCCGCGTCCTTCTGCGCAACCGAAGCGTCCGAGAGATTGTGGATTGCCGCGATCGAATCCTCGACCTGACGGAATGCGGTCAGCACCGTACCCCGGTAGTCGGCAGCGACTTCATCATACTCCGCGCGCGAAATCTTGACCTGCGCAGTGCGCTTGCCGCCATCGAACACCGTGAGCAGGCTGGTAAGTGGGCCCAGCGCCCAGAACGTGTTCGGCGTGGTCAGCAGGCTGCCGCCGGTCGTCTCCCAGCCGCCGTTCGCACCCAGCGTCAGCGAGGGGAAGAAGGCGGCGCGGGCGACGCCGATACGGGCATTGGCAGCGAAGACGCGGCGCTCGGCAGCGGCGATGTCGGGACGGCGCTGGAGCAGTTCGGACGGCGTTGCGATGGGCGGCTTCGGCGGATCGAGCGGGCCAACGGCGGCAGGCAGCGCGAACTGGCTGGCAAGTTCGCCGACAAGTGCAGCGATCTCGTGCTCGGTCGCCGCGCGCTGGTTGGCGACAGTGGCCACCTGCGCGCGGGCATTGCCCAGCACAGTCCGCGCACGATTGACGTCGATGCCGGAGGCGATGCCGCCGCTGCGGCGCTTGGATGTGAGGTCATAGGCGCGGGCAAAGGCGTCAACCGAACGATCCAGCAACTGCGCCTGCGCATCGAGACCGCGCAGCCGGAAATAGGCATCTGCGACAGACGCCTGAAGGCTGAGCTGCGCCGAGGCAAGATCGGCCTTGCTCGCCTGCGCCTCGGCCTTCGATGCCTTCACCTGGTTGCGAATGCGGCCCCACAGGTCCAGCTCGTAAGCGATCGAGCCGCCCACGACATAGTCGTTGTACCGAGCGGCCGAGCCGGTCGTCAACGGGCGGCTCGCGGAGCGCCGCTCACGCGAGGCATCGCCGCTGATCCCGGCGGAGGGGAGAAGGTCAGCTTCGTTGACGCGCGCAGCAGCGCGCGACGCATCGTAGCGGGCAAGCGCGGCGGCCAGCGTGGGGCTGGCAGCGGCGGCGCGCTGTTCCAGATCGGCCAGAACCGGGTCGTCGAAAGCGCTCCACCAGTCCCCGCGCATGGCATCGTCGCCGGGGGCGGCGCCGGTCCAGCCGGCCACTTCCTTGAACTGCGCGGGCGGGGTGGTGACCGGCGGCTTGTAATCAGGCGCCATCGAGCAGGCGCCCAGCACCAGCGACATCACGGCCGCCGCCGGAATCCCGGCGATCGACTTAACCATTGGGCTTGGCCCCCTTGTCGGCCCCCTTGTCAGGCGCGGCGATCTGGACCTTGTCGCCGGTCTGGATCGAGTCCGGCGGGGAATCGATAATCTTGTCACCCGGCTTAACCCCGACCGAGACGAGCACCGTCTTGCCTTCGTCGCGCGCGATGGTGACGCGGCGCAGGGTTACGCGCCCGTCCTTGCCGACAAGCGCAACGCTCGGGCCGTCTTCCGCCGGAAGCACCGCGCTGCCGGGCAGGCGAAGCCCCGCCCCTGCCCCGTCGATGGGGAATTTGACATGGGCATAGGCGCCCGGCTTCAGCGCACCCTCGCCATTGTCTGCCTGAAGCTCGACCAGCATGGCGCCGGACTGCGCATCCACCGAATTGGCGCTGCGCGTCAGGCTGGCGGTGAATTCGCGGCCGGGAAATTCCGGCAGGGTCAGCTTGGCCTGCATCCCTGCGCGAACTTGCGAGGAATAGACCTGCGGCACGCGCACATAGATGCGCATGCGGTGGACGTCGGAAACGGTGAACAGCGGCTGCGACGCCGCGTTGCCCGCCACCACCAACGCGCCGATTTGCGCCGAACGGCTGGTTACGACCCCGCTGAAAGGCGCCGACAGGCGGGTGAAGCCGCGCAATGCGTTCAATTCGCGCACGCTGGCTAGCGAGGCGTTGGCGACTGCGGTCTTGGCCGCAAGATCGCCGACCTTCTCGTCGACCTCCTGTTGCGAGACGGCATCCTGCGCGAGCATGGCCTGCCAGCGGCGCGCGGTGGATGCAGCAAGCTTCTGGTTGGCCACCGTGGTCTGGTAATCCGCCTTGGCCTGCGCGAGGCGCTGGTCGATTTCCGGCGCATCGAGGATGGCAAGGGTTTCGCCGGCTTGCACATGGTCGCCGATATCGGCCAGCCAGCGGCGGACATAGCCGTTGGTGCGTGCGTTGATCGCAGCGCTGTTATAGGCCTGGATCGTACCTGGAAGGACGAGCCCTTCCCCGCCCTCTGCCGTAGTCGGCGAGACCACCGTGACGGTCGGCACTGCCGCGCCGGCGGCCACCTGCTCCAGATCGCTGGTGGCGTTGATCCGGGTGGCAATGCCGAACCCGACCAGTGCGACGGCGACGACGGCGGCGCCAATCCCCACTCGCTTCAGCGTGCGGCTGTCGGGTCCGGTGTTTTCGCCGGGGTTTTGCGAAGTTTCAGGTTCAAGCATGGCTGGGCTGCATTTCCACGGGAGAGGTCTGCCCGCCGCCGTCCGTACGGCGGCGATGGACGAAGCTGAACACGACAGGGACGAAGAACAAGGTGGCGATCGTCGCACAGATGAGGCCGCCGATCACGGCCCGGCCGAGCGGCGCGTTCTGTTCGCCGCCCTCGCCCAGGCCGAAGGCCATCGGCGCCATGCCGATGATCATGGCAAGCGCGGTCATCAGCACCGGCCGGAAACGCACAAGGCCGGCCTGGATCGCCGCTTCGCGCGCATCGCCCAGTTCCGCCAGTTTCTCCCGCGCGAAGTTGACGACGAGGATCGAGTTGGCGGTGGCCACGCCCATACACATGATCGCTCCCGTCAGCGCCGGCACCGACAGCGTGGTGCCGGTGGCGAACAGCATCCACACGATGCCGGCCAGCGCGGCAGGCAGGGCGGTGATGATGACAAAGGGATCGACCCAGCTCTGGAAGTTCACGACGATCAGCAGGTAGATCAGGAAAATCGCACCCAGAAGCCCGAAGCCAAGACCGGAGAAGGCCGTGTTCATCGTCTGGTACTGACCGCGGATGGTCACGGTGGAGCCCTTGGGCTCCTCGGCCTTGAGCGACTGGATCGCCTTCTGGACATCGGCGGCGACGCCGCCAAGGTCACGGCCCTGCGGCGTGCCGTAGATGTCGATCACCGGCTGGATGTTGTAGTGCGACGAGATTGGCGCCGTGCTGGAACGCGACAGCGAGGCAAGTGCGCCCAGCGGCTGCGTCGGGATGCCGACCGCGCCGGACACCGGGATGTCCGACAGCGCGTTCATCGAGCCGACCTGATATTCAGGCGCCTGCGCCACGACCGGGTAGGACACGCCGTTGTCCGGGTTCACGAAGAACACCGGCGCGGTCTGCGACGTACCGGCGAGCGAACTGGCGAGGCTGGTCGTCACGTCCCTCTCGCTCAGGCCGTATTGTCCGATGCGTGAGCGATCGACGTCGACCTGCAGCTGCGGCGCATGCGAAGGCTGCTGGATGCGAAGATCGGCAAGGCCGGGGATCTTCGCCAGCTTCACCATCAGCTTGTGCGCATAGGCACGAGATGCCGCGACGTCCCTGCCCGCAATCTGAACGTCGATCGGCGATGGCGAACCGAAGTTGAGGATCTGGCTGGTAATGTCGGCAGGCAGGAACGAGAACGTCACGCTCGGAAACCGGCGCGGCAACTGCGCGCGCAGCTTTTCGACATAGCCCTCGGTAGGCGCGTGCCCTTCTTTGAGGGTTATCAGGACATCGCCGTCCTGAGGCCCGATCGTGCCGCTATTATTGTAGATCGTGTTGATCGAGCTGACCGGCAGCCCGATGTTGTCGGTGATCGAAGCCAGCTCGTCGGCGGGAATGATACCGTGCACCGCCTGCGTCACTTTCTCGAAGCGCGCGGCGGAGCTTTCGATGCGCGTGCCCGAAGGCAGGCGCACGTGCATCGCGATCTGGCCGGAATCGACCGTCGGGAAGAAATTGCTCCCCAGGAACGGCAACAGCCCGAAGGACAGCACCACCACTGCCATGAAGCCGATCATGAAGCCCCGGCGTGCGTTGAGAGCGCGGTGCAGCATGCCAATGTAGCCCGAACGCAGCTTTTCGAAACGGGCCTCGAAACCGCGCTGGAATCGCACGAAGACATTGCGCGAAGCTGGCTCACCGGAATTATGGCTATTTTCGCCATGCGGCTGATGCGGCTTCAGCAAGTACATCGCCATGGTCGGCACCAGCGTTCGCGACAGGACGAACGAGGCGATCATCGCGAAGACCACCGAAAGCGCCATCGGCACGAAGAGGTATCCGGCAACGCCCGGCAGGAAGAACATCGGCACGAAGACGATGCAGATGCACAGCAGCGATACGAAGGCCGGGGTCACGATCTGGGCCGCGCCGTCGAGGATCGATTCGATCACCCCCTTGCCCTGTTCCAGGTGCCAGTTGATGTTCTCGATGGTCACCGTCGCATCATCGACCAGGATGCCGACCGCAAGCGCGAGACCGCCCAGCGTCATGACGTTCAACGTCTGTCCGAACACTGCCAACGCGGCGATGGCGGCAAGCACCGCCAGCGGGATCGACAGCGCGATGATGACGGTGGAGCGCCAGGAACCAAGGAACAGCAGGATCATCAGCGAGGTCAGCGCCGCCGCGATCGCACCTTCATGAATGACTCCGCTGACCGCTGCCTTCACGAACAGCGACTGGTCGCCAACGGTCAGGATCTTGAGCGAGGCAGGCAGCGTGTCCTGGATCTTGGGCAGCGCATCCTTCACCCCGTTGACCACCGCCAGCGTCGAAGCCGAGCCGTTCTTGAACACGGTGAGAAGGACTGAGCGCCCGCCATCGACATGGACGACGTTCTGCTGCTGGGCGCTGCCGTCGCGGACATAGGCAACGTCGCGCATGTAGATGGTTGCGCCGTTGACGACCTTGACCGGCAATTCGTTGAGCGCCTCGATCGAGTCCGGCGCGTTGTTCAGCCGCACACTGTACTGCGTCGCGCCGATCTTCACGAAACCGGCCGGGTTGATCTGGTTCTGGGCTGCGATCGCGTTGCCGACATCCTGCGCCGAAAGGCCGCGCGCCTGCAAAGCCTGCGGGTTGAGGTCGATCTGGACCTGGCGTTGCTTGCCGCCGGAGGGAAACGGCATGGCAAGGCCGGGCACGGTGACCAGCTTGGGCCGGATCTGGTTCTGTCCGATGTCGAACAGTTGTTGCTCAGACAAACCCTTGCCCGACATCGCAAGCTGAAGGATCGGCACGGTGGAAGCGGAATAGTTGATGATGAGCGGCGGCGTGGACCCCGGCGGAAGCTGGCGCAGGATGGTCTGCGAAATCGAGGTTACCTGCGCCGTAGCGGTGCGAATGTCGACGTTCGGCTGGAAGTAGATCTTGACGATGCCGAAGCCCTGATAGGACTGGCTTTCGATATGTTCGATGTCGTTGACGGTAGTCGTCAGCACGCGCTCGAAGGGCGTGACCATACGGTCGGTCATGTCCTGTGGTGGCAGACCGGCATATTGCCAGGCGACCGCGATAACCGGCACCTTGATCTCGGGGAAGATGTCGACCGGGGACTTCAGCGCCGCAATGATGCCGCCAATGCCGATCAGGATAGCCATGACGATGAACGTCAGCGGGCGGTTGAGGGCAACTTTGACGATACCGATCATCGACTTCTCCGTGCGCCGTACCCTGCGGACTACCCGCAGCCTACGGCCCCTTTCGCTGTCCTCTCGGGGCTTTTCCCGTCCCATGTCCGGCCGCATCGCGCAGCAATCCACGGGACCGGGCAGGACGCCCGGGATTCGAGAAAAAAGAAAAGACGCCCCGGCCGCCGTTTTAGGGGGATTCGGTTCTGGCCGGCCGCGTCACGAGGAGTTTTGCTCGCATTTTGCCGATGCTCGTTTCAATCTTTTCTGTCCAATATATAAAGAGGCTTGATCGATATCCAAAACCTCTCAATCGTTGAGGACTGCACACCGTGGAATTGAGGCATCTGCGCTATTTCATTTGCGTCGCCGAAGAGCTTCACTTCGGCAATGCGGCGCAACGCCTGGGCATTTCGCAGCCGCCGCTGAGCCAGCAAATTCGGGCGCTCGAAGAACAATTGGGCGTGCGACTGTTCGACCGCACCAGCCGGCGCGTGCAGTTGACCGAAGCCGGGCGCCAGTTCCTGCCCCAAGCCCATGAAACACTGGCTCAGGCCGAACGGGCGGCCAGAGTGGCACGCCTCGCGCATAGCGGCGAGATCGGGCGGCTCAGCCTTGGCTTGTCGCCGTCGGTCCCGTTCATTGCCGAAGTCATGGACACGCTGGCTCGCTACCGCCGTTCGTTCCCTCAGATCAGCGTCGAGCTGAACGAACTACCCCGTGATGAACAGATTGCGGGAGTGGAACGGCGCACGATCGACATCGGTATCGTACGCGCATTCTCGGCGCTTGAACTGCCCGAAACGATGCATGCCCTTCCCTTGCAGCGCGAAGGCATGGTTCTGGCCATGCGCCGCGACCATCCACTGGCAAATCTGGAACGTGCGCTGTTTCTGGCAGATATCGAAAACGAGCCGCTGATCCTGTTCGGCTCCATGAACGGGGCTGGCTTCAATGAAATGCTCATGGCGCACTGCGAGATTCAGGGTTTTCGGCCGAATGTGACGCTGGAGGCC
Organism: Novosphingobium sp. P6W; assembly: GCF_000876675.2. Classification (GTDB taxonomy): domain Bacteria; phylum Pseudomonadota; class Alphaproteobacteria; order Sphingomonadales; family Sphingomonadaceae; genus Novosphingobium. The sequence goes on along the minus strand of NZ_CP030353.1, from coordinate 1,331,484 downwards.
AATAGTTTCGGCACCCTCGTCGGGCTGACAGCAGCAGGTCTGGGCGTCACTATCCTGTCGCGCTCACTGGCGCGCTTCACCATCGACACCTTGGTGTTCCGGCATATCGAAATGCCATTTTCCAGTCAGCTGGTGATGTTCCACGCCCGCGACGCATCGCCTGCGACGCTCAATTTCCGCAAACTGGTCGACCAGAGGGTCAAATGGGGCTCCCTGCAACGCGTATAGCGGCCCCTTTCCTGTCCGAGCCGAAAACGGCTCGGACATCATCGGTCATTCGCCTTCCGAATTGTCCCGCCGCTTTGCGTAGCTGACGACAAAAGATTCCCATACGCGCAGCCATTCCGTCTCGCCGCGCTTGCGCGCGATCCCGGGAAAGCCTGCCCTGAATGCATCGGCCATCTGATCCACCGACCAGGGATGCCCTTTGTCGACGCCGATGACGCGAAATGCAGTCTCGCGCGCGCCGAAGCTTAGACTGCCGCTTGGGAAAGCAAGCATTGTTTCCTCGGTTGCAGAGCCAGTCCGTTTGCCTTCGCCATCTTTCGCCGCGACCGATGATCTCGGTGCCTTTTCTACCGCCGGTGCGCCCAGCAATCGCAGATGCGTACCTACAAGCTTGCGTTCGAGCGGTGCTGGTGAGGGATTCAACACCACCTTTCGGCCGGAAAGATCGACGTCGGCGTTGGGATAGACCGCGGAGACAAGCTGCATCGTTTCACGTACCGTCTGGCGGAACCGCTTGGAGTCAGCCTCATTGCCCAGATGCCGCGCAAGCTGATCCCAAGAGATCGTCTGCCCCTTGTCGCTGGTGATGCGCGGCAAGCGATAGGCAAGGTATGTATAGAGATCGAGCGCCGTCGGCGTGCCCTTGAGTTCGCGAATCGCGACCTCGTTAAGAGGGACCGCATGTTCGATAAGGTGCCCATAGAACCCCTCCGACATGCGAATTTCCCGCGCGAAGGCTCCGTTCTTTTCCAGCGAACCGGCATATTCGTTGGAAATCTTCACATCGCGCACAGCAAAGGCATTGCCGTCGGCCTCAGTTCCATCCCAGCGAATCTGCCATTCGCAGGCCAGGAGCCGGTCCACCTGCTCGCGCATACGGTTGGCAGTTCCGCGCGGACCGTAAGACACCGTCTGATACCCCAGGCGGCGCATCCACTCAGTAAAGTTGCGGCCCAGATAGACGTCGCGCGAACGCTTGGTCACGGCCTGCGACAGCAGATAGATCAGCGCGACCCGGGGATAGGCGCCATAAGGAACGCCCAGACTGCGCAGAACGGGTTTGCCATCGACCGTCTGCAGCACGGGCCTGGGGTTGATGGCCAGCGCATATTTGCCGTCTTCGCGCAGGATCGGCTGCGTCTCGTCCTTGGGACGCTTGGTCGGCAGCGACATGGCGCACAATGCCGAATGCAGGAACGCAGGCACAGGCTCCTCGTCCTGAACCCGCAAAAACGCATCCATGGTAATCTGCGACCCGGCCCGCAGTGCGAGCGAACGAACCTGCGCTTCCCCGCCATCCAACATGGCGAGGGCATACTGGTGTCCGATCGGCTTGCTGCTATCCCCGTTACTCATATCACCCTGCTCTATCCCGACTCGGGGCCCGTAATGTGGGGTTTAGACAACAGGTTTGGTCCTCAAACGCAAGTGCGTTGGCAGTTTCGGGGGCATTTGGCGGTTGAAACCTACAATATCACCGATGATCTCGGAGCCGTTGCTGAGATCCGGCCGTTCCCCCCTTATTTCCAGAAATAGCCGATTCGCGAATCGGTTTTGATTTAGGGATTCTAGTATAGGTTAAAGCACCGAGATCATCGGTCGGTTTGGCTCCGAGATCATCGGCAAAACGCACCGGAATCATCGGCTTGCACCGAGATCATCGGCGTTGCGGGAAAACTGCGGAAATCGCACTCCCGAAGCGACGCCCACAACGCGCGGATGGCTCCTTGCGCAGCTAAACGGCACCGAGATCATCGGTCCGAACAGGAGCACAGACCCTCCGCCATTTGCGTCGCTCGATAAAAGGGCTCGGAGATCATCGGCTCGATTGGAAGACTGGTGGACGATTGTTGCTCGAAACTTCCAACGCGGGTACGGTTGGGGTTCAAATCCACAAGACTGGTATTCATGGCGACCCACCCTGCATCCGATGCCCGCTCCGACGTCCCCGGCAATGAACTGCTGGAAGACAGCCTCGACCTTCTTCACCGTAAGGCCCTTACCATCCTGAAGCGCATCCGTGACGGTGCGCTTGACCCGGAGACCGGTCATAAGGTTGGCCCCTCTTTCGCGATATCGAAAGCTGCATCGCTCGTCGGCCGGACGGCCTCCGCGATTCGCGAAGCCGAACGCGACGGCCGCCTGCCTGAACGCGATCGGACTGCATCAGGCCACCGGGTGCAATACACGCTGGAAGAACTCGACCACATGCGCGCCGTTTTCGGAACGCGGCCCTGGCGCGCGCCGGATGACGTTCCGGCGATCATCTCAATTTCCAACTTCAAGGGCGGTGTCGGTAAATCAACGCTGGCACTGCATCTCGCTCAGCATTTTGCGATCCGCGGGTACCGTGTACTTTTCATCGATTGCGACAGCCAAGCCAGCTCGACCATGATGTTCGGCTATCGCCCTGATGTCGACCTTGGCGAAGACGACACTCTTTATGGGCACTTCCACAATCCCGAACTGCTCGGCGTGCGCTCGATCATTCGCAAGACCCATTTCCATGGGCTGGACCTGATCCCGGCGAACCTTAAGCTCTATAATCTCGAATACGAGATTGCCGGTTATCTTGCCCAGAACCAGAGCTTCGATGTGATCGACCTGATCGGCCAGGCCATCGACACCGTCGTCGACGACTACGACATCGTCATCATGGACCCGCCGCCGGCACTGGGCATGGTTTCGATGGCGGTGCTTCAGGCAGCCAATGCCATGGTCATTCCGGCGCCGCCGAGCGTTATGGATTTTGCCTCGACGGTATCCTTCATCGACATGGCGCGCACTACGATGAAACAGTTGGAGCAGCTTGGGGGCAGGGTGAAGCCAGCCTACAATTTCATCCGCCTCGTCGGTAGCCGCGTCGACGATAGCAAGTCGATGCACCGTGAGATTTTGACGATGATGCGGCAGGTCTTCGGGGGCTCGATGATCAACTCGGTCCTCAAGGTCAGCGCCGAGATCGACAATGCGAGTTCACGCATGAAGACGGTCTACGAGCTTGATCGCCCGGTAACTTCGCATGAAGTCCACAACCGCTGCGTGCGTTTCCTGAACGACGTTTGCCACGACATCGAACAAGACGTTCTGCGTACTTGGGCGAGCAGGGCTAAGGACGTGAGCTAAGCGGTTGCCACGTGGCAACGACCATAAAAATGACGTTTTTTCAAATGGCTAATCAGAATCCCGCAGCGCAGCGGAGTGATTGCCGAAATTGCTGGAAAGAGCCTCTTCGGTGCGGTTGCCACGTGGCAACAGAAATATCGGAAAGGCGCTTTCAGGAAGGACCAAGACATGAGCAAGGGTAATCGCGGCTTCGGAAGCAGCCTCACAGAAGGGCTCGATGACGAGGAACTGGACGCATCTGCTCCGTCCGAAAGCATCATGGCAAGCCGCAGCCAGACTTTGGCGCGCCTGGCTACCGGCAAGGTGGTTACCGACCGGACCGAGTGGGTCGACCCGCTCCGTTGCCGCCCGTGGCGCCTCCATAACCGCGACATCGATCACCTTGATGAGGAGACGTGCCGCGACCTGATCGACGCGTTTCTTTCCGCCAAGAAGCAGCGCATCCCGGCGATCGTTCGCCGCCTTCAAAACGACCCGGATCACGACTTCGAGATTATAGCCGGTGTTCGCCGGTGGTGGACTGTCCAGTGGCTGCGCGCTCATCACCACCCAGATTTCGAGTACCTGGTCACCATCCAGCATGTCTCCGATGAAGAGGCGTTCCGGGTTTCCGACATCGAGAACCGTTCCCGCAAGGACATCTCGGATTGGGAGCGCGCGAAGGAGTACATGCGCGCGCTTAACGAATTCTACGACGGGTCGCAGAGCGAGATGGCAGAGCATCTCAAGATCTCTCGTTCGTGGCTCAGCCGCTTGCTTGACGTCGCGCGTCTGCCGAATGAGATCGTCGACGCCTTTGCCGATACCCATGACATCACGGTCCGCGTGGCGCGCGACGTGAAGCCGCTGGCGGGCGATCCGCGTGCGCTCGCGCTCATGGTGGCAGAAGGCAAGTCGATCAGCGATGAGCGCGCTGATCTCGGCACGCGCCTCAGCGGCCCCGAGATCGCGAAGCGTCTCGTCCGCGCGACAGTCGCCAAGGCGAAGGAGAGTAGCGGCGAAGTCATTCTCAAGGCCGGCAATGGCAAGCCTATGCTGCGCTATTCCCGCTCGGCGCGAAGCGGGCTGACTTTGCGTGTGGTGCCCAAGTCGGGTGCATCCGTTGATGAAGTGCTGGCGGCGATCCGGAGCTTGATCGCGGAATAAGTTTTTGGCCGTCGCTCGGTGCAGAAGCAGACTGCTCCGAGCGGCGGTCAGACATTCAGTAAGTTTGAGCTTTTGTGGACCGTGATTGCGGTCGATTTTGTGTAAAATGCTCTCAGAAGGCCGTAGGGCGCATTTGAGGCCTTTATGACCACCTATCTATCTGGGGTGGCGCGTTGGCGCTCTAAGGGCGGTTTCCGGGGAAGTTGAAAACGGGTCGTGAAATCAATGCGGTGGGCCATTTTTCGGCTCAAACGCGTACTTCTTAAACGGTTGGCTCCGAAAACTGCTTAATCCTAGCCTTCATCCAGCTTATTGACGGTGCCGGCGAGGAGCCCGTCGATATGGGCCAGCGATGCTTCGAAATCGTCGAGCGCCTTCGCCGTGAAGGCGGACGGGATGTCTTCATCGAGTGCCGTTGAGTCGGTGGCCGCGAGCGCATGAAGATGCGCTCCGGCAATCGTACTGTGTGCGATCAGGCCTTGGTCTTCGAGTATGGCCACCATCCCCCGCACCCCGATCCTCGTCGCGCCCAGCGTGCTTTCGATCTGTGCGGAACGCAAAGGGCCAAATCCTCCCAGTAGTTCGAACAGTGCAGGCGCGCGCGACGTGGTGCGTTGTCCGGCAAGGCGCTCGCTACCGTGGTGGGCCAGCCGGGCCGCGTCGCCGAGTTGAAGGAGCATCCTGTTGGCGACGGTGTGCAAGGCCTCCGCGCGGATGATTCGGGCACCGTCGGAATCGTCAGCCGCAAGAACATCCAGGCGGATCAGGCCGGTGAAGGGCAGGGCGCAGCGCAAGGTGCCGGCTCTGCGCAGCCATTCGCCATACTGGATTTCAACAGCCCAGAGCGGAGACGACGGGGCAGGGTGCTCCACGGTGAAGCGGCGACCAGCCACGGCTATGGGAGAAGACTGGCGTTCGGCCGGGGCGAAGCGAAGGCTGCTGGCCACGGCGCCGTAGAGCCGGGTCAGAGAGGTGAAGGGGAGGGTTTCGTGCTTGGTACAATGCCCGTCGACCAAGGCGCGGGCATCTCCGATTACGGCATGGGCGAGGGCGTTGTCTTCCTGTGATTGTAGGTCTTGCGGAGCCAGCAAGGCGGGTTTCAAACGCAGGGCAATGTCTGCGAGCGGCGCCCAGCTGGCGTGCGCCAGTTCAGTCAAAATGCCTTCGCATAACGCGCGCGGAGCGCTCGCATGGCGTGAGGGTGTATCGGACAAGGTTGTCAGTCCGGCAAACCAGGCATGGAAGCGTGCCTCGGTGAATAAGTGGCCTTCCTGAAGGAGCGCCCCTACGAGGGTGCCACGCAGTATCTGAGCAGCAAAAATGCGGTGAACGGCCAGTGGACAATGCTCAAGAGCCCCGTCGAGACGGCCCAGGGCGAGCATGGCGTGAGCTTCTGCGGAGGCAAAATCGGTGCTTTTGTCGTCCATCGACTACTGAAAAACCCCCGAAAATCAATGAATACGCGGTATTTGTATAGCTATTTCAATTCTATTATACAAGTGGTGCGACTCCCGATCTGGATGCCTTTGACCTCGCGCCCGACGCGCGCTGAAAATGGCTCATAGCTTTGCTTTCCTGACGCTGATGACATCGGCTACGATACCGAAATCGCCGCCACCGACATTCTCGGACAGGTCGAGAATGGCTCTGATAGCTCCGGGCGTCCTGCTCACAAATTCGGAGAAGTTCGCCCGCGCGACCATGGCCGAAATCACGCACCAGTTCGCCTTTTTTGCCTACCGCCGACCATGCCCGCAACGCATGGGAGAGGTTCGGCGAGGTGATCTTGGCCGATAGCTGCGAGGAAATGGTGCGGGTCGTCGACGATCTCGTTTGCGAGCACGTTCAGGTGATGACTGCCGATCCCGATTTATTTCTCAAAAGCATGACCAATTATCGGGCACTGTTCCTGGGCAGCCGCACCGGTGTCAGCTTCGGTGCAAAGGTGATCGGCACAAACCACACCCTGCCCACGACGAGGCGGCGCGCTATATGGGCGGTCCGTGGGTGGGCAAGTTCCTGAAGACCTCTACTTACCAGCGCGTCACCACCGGCGAGGCTTCGGCACTGATCGGTAAATATTGCAGCCGCGTCTATGCGCTGGAGGGTTTTGCCGGCCATGGCGAACAGGCCAACATCCGTTTGCGCCGCTTCGGAGACCGTAGTGTCCCCTATGCCGGGCAGGCGGAGCCGACCCCGCATACGACCGCCTCATCAAAATTTCTCCCCCGCCCGGCCACTGGCAGGGGTGGACAGGCCGGCCGGATCGGATTCTTTCTGTCCGGCCATTTCTGCATTTTCGATGAGAGAGACGACCATGACCTTGCCCGTCACGCCCAGCCTGAGCCTTGATGGCCGCCGCGCCGTGGTAACGGGGGCAGGGCGGGGGATCGGCCTCGCCGCTGCCGCTGCCTTGGCTCAGGCTGGGGCAGCGGTTACCCTTGTTGCGCGCACTTCGAGCGAGATAGGGGCGGTTGCCGCCAAGATCACGGCGCAGGGCGGCATTGCCCATGCCGTCACGCTCGACGTGTCGGACCTCGGCGCCGTCGCGGCGTTTTTCGAGGCGGAAGAGCCGTTCCACGTCCTCGTCAACAACGCCGGGACCAACCGGCCGAAGCCGATATGGGACGTGACCGATGAAGATTATGACGCGGTTCTCGATCTAAATGTGAAAAGCGCGTTCTTCGTGGCGCAGGCCTGCGTGCGGCGGATGATGGCCGCTGGCATCAGGGGCAGCCTGATCCACATGGGCTCGCAGATGGGCCATGTAGGCGGGCCGGGGCGTTCGCTCTACTGCGCCAGCAAGTGGGCTCTGGAGGGAATGAACAAGGCCATGGCGCTGGACCTTGCGCCGCACGGTATCCGCTCCAACACGATTGCGCCGACTTTCATCGAGACACCGCTGACGAAGCCCTATTTCGAGGATGCGGCGTTCAAGGCCAGCGTCCTGACGAAGATCAAGCTTGGCCGGATCGGTCAGGTGGAAGACCTCATGGGCGCGATCCTGTTCCTGGCGTCTGATGCCTCTGCGTTGATGACCGGCACCAGTCTTGTCGTCGATGGCGGCTGGACCGCGGACTGAGCGGCGGTTCAGTACCTTTCGATCGAGACGTGACGCAATTCGTGCACCGGTGTCAGACGGCGGCGCAGTTCGGCCTCGTCCAGCGGCGTTTTTGCGGCGATGATCGCAGCGTGGGCGTCGGGGCCGATGCGCCATACGTGCAGGTCGGTGATGCGCGCGTCGCCCGGTCCTTCGACCGCCTCGCGCACTTCCTGCGCGACGTGACGGTCGGTACGGTCGAGCAGGACGCCGGCGGTGTCTTTCATCAGCGACCATGACCAGCGGGCGATTACCACAGCGCCGACGATGCCCATCACCGGGTCCAGCCAGGTCCAGCCAAGGTAACGGCCGCAAAGCAGCGCCGCGATCGCCAGAACCGACGTCAGCGCATCGGCAATGACGTGGAGGTAGGCCGAGCGAAGGTTGTTGTCGCCGTGTCCATGATCGTGGCCATGCTCATGATGATGTCCGTGGTGATGGTCGCCGGAGAGCAGGAGGGCGCTGGCGATGTTCACCAGCAGGCCCAGAACCGCCACCACCGTCGCCTCGCCAAATGCCACGGCGCCGGGGTGCAGCAGGCGGTTGACCGATTCCACGCCGATCCCGGTTGCGAAGATCGCCAGAACCAGAGCCGAGGCGAAGCCCGCGAGATCACCCACTTTGCCGGTGCCGAAGCTGAAGGCAGGGTCATTTGAATGGCGCCGGGCATAGGCATAAGCCGCCGCCGCCACGGTCAGCGCGCCGGCGTGGGTGGCCATGTGGAACCCGTCCGCCAGCAGGGCCATCGACCCGGTCGCATAGCCGGCGATGATCTCTCCCACCATCATGACAGCGGTCAGGATCACAACCCAGCGCGTACGGCGCGCGTTGTCGTCATGCGATGCACCCAGAAAGTCGTGGGCGTGCGAAAGCGGGTCGGTCTGGGGAAGGGATGCCATGGTCTTGTGTCCCGTCATTTCGCGTAGCGACGGATCGCAGTGATCACCGCCTGCATGCCTTCGTCACGTTCTTTCTGGGTGAGTTCGGGGGCGGCGACGTGCGTGCGCAGATGATCTTCGATCAGTTCGTCGATGAAGCCGTTGACCGCGCCGCGTACAGCCGCGCTCAGCAGCAGCGTCTTGGCGCAGTCCTCTCCGCCGACGAGCGCCCGCTCGACTGCCTGCAACTGGCCGATCATGCGGCGTACCCGCATGATCAATGGCTGATTGTTGTCGCTAAGATGGCCCATACCATACCCCCCTATAGTATATTTTGCGGATTCGCAAGAGTATGATGCTGGCGGGCGATTCCGCTCGAATTCACGCCTCGCCATCCCTAAGTTCGTAAATACAGACAGCGGAGGCCTGCACCTTGTCCGATGACCAAACTGCGGAACGGAACGTCGAAGGCGTCGGCGATTACAACGGCCCGGCCGGTGGCTGGGGCGCGCTCAAGGCGGTAGCGCGCACGGTTGCCGAGCAGATGAAAGCCAGCCCCGATACGCGGGCTCTGCTACAGATGAACCAGCCCGATGGGTTCGATTGCCCCGGCTGCGCTTGGCCCGATCCCAAGCACACGTCCTCGTTCGAATTCTGCGAGAACGGCGCCAAGGCCGTAACCTGGGAAGCGACTGTCAAACGGGTCGACCCCGGCTTTTTCGCCCAGCATACCGCCACCGAACTGTGGGGCTGGAGCGATCATCAGCTGGAAGACGCTGGCCGCCTTACCGAACCGCTGCGTTACGATCCCGAAACCGACCACTACATACCGATCACCTGGGACGAGGCGTTCGCCCGCGCCGGGGCTGCATTGCAGGCGCTCGACCACGCCGACCGGGCCGAGTTCTACTGCTCGGGCCGCGCGTCGAACGAAGCGGCTTTCCTCTACCAGCTGTTTGCGCGCGAATTCGGGACCAACAACTTCCCCGACTGCTCGAACATGTGCCACGAGGCTACCAGCACCGGCCTGCCCAAGTCGATCGGCATCGGCAAGGGCACGGTGACGCTGGAAGATTTCGAGACCACTGACGCCATCTTCTGCATCGGCCACAACCCCGGCACCAATCACCCCCGTATGCTGGGTACGCTGGCCGAGGCTTCGAAGCGCGGCGTGCCGATCATCGTCGCCAACCCGATGCGCGAGCGCGGGTTGGAGCGGTTCAAGTCTCCGCAACACCCCACCGAAATGCTGTCGACCCATTCCACCCCGCTCGCCTCGGCTTACCATCAGGTGCGGATCGGCGGCGACATGGCGATGCTCAAGGGCATGATGAAGGCCCTGTTCGCGCTGGAGGAGGCCGAAGGCGGCGTCCTCGACCATGCCTTCATAGCCGAGCATACCGAAGGCATCGATGCCCTTCGCGCCGATATCGCGGGCACATCCTGGACCTGGATCGAGGGACAATCACGCCTCACGCGGGAAGCGATCGAGAGCATGGCGGCGGTCTATTCCGGGGCGGAGCGGGTGATCGTATGCTACGGCATGGGCATCACACAGCACAGCCACGGCACCCAGAACGTGCAGGCCATCGCCAACCTGCTGCTGCTGCGCGGAAACTTCGGCAAAGCGGGCGCCGGCATCTGCCCCCTTCGCGGCCACAGCAACGTGCAGGGCGACCGCACCGTGGGCATCACCGAACTTCCGGCCGAAGACATGCTGGAGCGGCTTGATGCGGCTTTCGGCATTACCAGCCCGCGCAAGCATGGCCACAATGCCGTAGAGGCGCTGATGGCGATGCATGAGGGCGAATCCAAGGCCCTGATCTCGCTTGGCGGCAACCTCGCCGTCGCCATGCCCGATCCCGAAGCGTGCTTCGCGGCAGTGCGCGGGCTGGACCTCTCGGTGAATATCCTCACCAAGTTCAACCGCACCTGCCTGCTCACTGCAAAGGATACGCTGGTGCTGCCGTGCCTGGGCCGCACCGAATTGGACGTGCAGGCTGCCGGACCGCAATGGGTTACGGTGGAGGACAGCATGTCGATGGTTCACGCATCGCGCGGGAAGCTGAAGCCGCCGGGGCCGCAGGTCCGCTCCGAACCTGCAATCGTTGCAGGGCTGGCAGCGGCGGCCATGCCGCATACGAAGGTGGACTGGGCCGGGCTGGTGGCCGACTACGACCGCATCCGCGACGGGATCGAGGCGGTTTACCCCGACTTTCACGACTTCAACTTGCGTGTGCGCGAACCGGGTGGCTTTCGCCTGACCATCGCCCCTGACAACCGCGTGTGGAAGACGCCGAGTGGCAAAGCGCAGTTCTTCGTCCATCCCCATGTGGAGGAAAGCATGCAGGGGCAGCCGCTGCTGCTCACCACCATCCGCAGCCACGACCAGTACAACACCACGATCTACAGCCTGGACGACCGCTATCGCGGCGTCACCGGGCGGCGCGACGTGATCTTCGCCAACGAGGTGGACCTGGCGATGCTGGGACTGGCGCATGGCGACCGGGTGGACGTGACCACGCCCGCCGGCCGCACTCTGAAAGGCTTCACGGTGATCCGTCATGCCATCGCCCGCGGATCGCTGGCGGCTTACTATCCCGAGGCGAATTGCCTGGTGCCGCTCGATGATTTCGACCCGGCCAGCGGGACGCCGTCCTACAAGTCCATCCCCGTAAGGATCGACGCGGCAGCCTAGGCTTTCGTTGACGTTCGCTGCCGGAAATCGGTAAAGCGCAGTACCCCTACGGCGGGGCGGCCTGCCTGATTGCCGGGAACAAATTTGGTGCTTCGGCCATTGCAATGGCCCGCGCCGATGCCCGGCTCATGTAGCTCGGGCGTCGCAGATCGACCGTTTGGTGCGGGTTTGCCCACCATCGGAACCAGGCCCTGCCGGCGCCGCAATGCAGGATGACGAACACGCGATGAGCGTAAGTACGACCCCGAGTTCCGCCCCCGCCGCCCATGCGGTCCCCGACGTTTCCGCCCAGCTTCGCGATATTTGGGGATCCAGCCTCTCCTGGTTCCAGGCCTACTGGCTGCAGATAATCATCGCTGGCGTAATCGCAGTCACTATCGTCACCGCACTCTACGCGCTGCGGCGGCTGGGTACCAAGTTGTGCCGTCCCGAGCGTGGCCGCGCCGACTGGCTGGTGGTCGTCGGGCGCGTCGTTTCCAAGACGACAAATTACTTCATCATCATGGTCGCGATCCGCGCGGTGGATGGGTACGCACAGACCCCGCCCACGCTTGACCGGTTCATCACGTTCTTCTTCACCCTTGCCGCGGTGATACAGGGCGCGATCTGGGCGCGTGAGTTCATTCTGGGCGCCATCGAGCACCGAACCTCTGCCGAACATTTCCAGGGCGAGGCGATCATCAATGCGATGGGGCTTATCCGTCTGCTGGTCAGCGTGGTGGTCTTCGCGGTGGCGATTGTCGTGCTGCTCGACAATCTGGGCGTCAACGTAACCGGCCTCGTCGCGGGCCTTGGCGTTGGCGGTATTGCCATCGGCCTTGCTGCGCAGGGCATCTTCGCGGACCTTTTCGCGGCTCTGGCGATCATCTTCGACCGCCCGTTCAGCAAGGGCGACCAGATCAGTTTCGGCACAAGCTCGGGCGTAATCGAGGCTATCGGCCTGAAGTCGACGCGTATCCGGGCCTATACCGGCGAGCTGCGGATCATCGCCAACAAGAACCTGCTCGACAAGGAAATCCTCAACGTCAGCGGGCGCGACCACATCCGTCTGCCTTTCACCATCGGCGTTGCGTACGAAACCCCGCCCGAGACGCTGGCGCGGGTCCCCGACATTCTGAAGGAACTGGTCGAGGCCGAAGGCGGCAAGCCCGCGCGGGCCGGGTTCGAAAGCTTTGGCGCCAGTTCGCTGGATTTCTCGCTGCTGGTCGACGTGCCGGGACGAGACTGGGCAATAGCGCATCCGCTGCGCGATCGCCTGGTGGTGGCGATCATGAAGCGCTTTGCAGCGGAAGGCATCTCGATACCTTACCCGACGCAGACTACGTTTACCGCTGCGCCCGATGGCACCATCATCATGCCTTATGCAGAGAAGGCCGAAGCCTGCGACTAAGGCTGCCTGTTATCCTCCCCCAGTTCGGGGAGGATAACCTGCCTCGGCGCTTCACGCTTGATGATGCACTGCGGCGAAGAATCGTATAGCAGTGCGCGTCAATGGAGCTTTCTGGACACGTCATTGCCGATTCCGCCCAGCCGGTTACGCCTGCCGCGCCGGAATCGGTCGCGCCTCTGGCCAAGCCCCGCTGGTCCCGTTGGAAACGGGTCAAGCTGGCCTTCGCGGCGGCGCTTTTCCTCGTGTTCGTCACGATAGGCTATTTGGCTGTCACGGCACCGTTGTCGAAGTCGTTGCAGCCGATCGCGCCGCCGGAAATCACGCTGCTTGCCGCAGACGGCACCCCGATCGCGCGCAATGGGGCGATTACCGATTCGCCGGTCGATGTGTCGAAACTGCCGCCGCACGTCGTCCATGCATTTCTCGCGATCGAGGACCGGCGCTTCTACAGCCACTGGGGCGTCGATCCGCGCGGCATCGCCCGCGCCGCGTGGAGCAACCTGACCGGAGGCAGCACACAAGGCGGCAGCACGATCACGCAGCAGCTCGCCAAGTTCACTTTTCTCACTGCCGAACGCTCGTTGACGCGCAAGGCGCGCGAATTGCTGATCGCCTTCTGGCTTGAGGGATGGCTGACAAAAGACGAGATTCTGGAACGTTACCTCTCGAATGCATACTTCGGTGATAACACCTATGGCCTGCGCGCCGCATCGCTCCACTACTTCCATCGCCAGCCTGAAAAGCTGACCGAGGGGCAGGGGGCTTTGCTCGCAGGGTTGATGAAGGCGCCTTCGCGGCTTGCACCGACCAACAATTTTGCGCTTTCGCAAAAGCGGATGCGGCTGGTGCTTCAGACCATGGTCGAGGCGGGTTACCTGACGCAGCAGCAGGCCAAGGCTGTTCCCACGCCCCGCCTCGACGTGCGTGACCGCAGCGAGCTGCCGACGGGGACTTACTTCGCCGACTGGGCACTGCCCCAGGCCCGCCAGATCGAGGCCGCCGGCTATGCCGGGCAGACTTATCGCACCACGCTCGATTCGCGCCTGCAGGCTGCCGCACACCGGGCGATCCGGCAGGCCGGGGCGGGCAAGGCGCAAGTGGCGCTGGTGGCGATGCGCCGGAACGGAGAGGTCGTGGCGATGGTCGGCGGGCGCGACTATTCGGCCAGCCCGTTCAACCGCGTCACCCAGGCACGCCGCCAGCCGGGCTCGACGTTCAAGCTGTTCGTCTACCTTGCGGCGCTCAAGGCGGGAATGTCGCCGGACGATACGCTTCCCAATACTCCGATCGAGGCCGGTTCCTATCGTCCGCAGAACGCAGGCGGCGCTTATTCGCCCACGATCACGCTGGAGGATGCCTTTGCGCACTCCAGCAATGTCGCGGCAGTGCGCTTGTTCTCCAAGGTCGGGGACGAGGCGGTCATCGACATGGCGCGGCGCCTTGGCGTTTCTTCGCCTTTGCCGGCCGGCGATCCCAGCCTTGCGCTGGGCACGGCCAGCATGACGCTGCTGGAATTGACTTCGGCCTATGCCGGGGTTGCAGCGAACAGCTTCCCGGTCGCACCGCGCGCCTTCCCGGTGCCCGAGGCGGGCTGGTTCGACTGGCTGCTCGATGGCAAGCGCAGTCTGTCCTCGCGCAATCATGATGCGATAGAAGGAATGCTGCGCGCCACGATCAATCGCGGCACCGGCCATGCCGCAATGCTGCGCGGGCCGAATTTCGGCAAGACCGGCACCAGCCAGGAGAACCGCGACGCGCTGTTCGTAGGCTATTCGGGCGATCTCGTCGTTGGCGTGTGGGTTGGCAATGATGACAACTCGCCGCTCAAGGGCGTTTCTGGCGGGACCATACCTGCGCGGATATGGCGGGACTTCATGCGCGATGCCTTGGGCGAGAGGCCTGTGCCGTCGCGGCCCAAAGCGGCCGATCCCGATGGACCCGTGCAACCGCTCGACGTGCCCGAGATCGGCGATATCCCGGTGGGAGACGACAGCCATGTGCGCATCGAGGACGGGCAGGCAGTAATCAGTACCAAGTTCGGCGGGGTGCCGCTCGATGTGCAGATCGACGGACAGGGGCTGCGGGTCAATCCGGGCGCGCCGGCTCCAGCCTCAGCACCAGCCTCGTCGTCACCGGGCCCCTGAGGAGGGCCTGTTCCTGCACAGTCCGCGGTTGTCACCTGCAGCCTGACTCGTCATGAGAGCGACATGCGGCCGCATCTCATTCACGCCGCATCGAGGGGTCATGACAGAAGCGAAGATCAAGCCAGGCGCGGGCAGGACTCCCAAAGGCGGCACGCCGAAGGGAGAGGCGACGCGCGGCCAAATCCTTGACGCTTCCGAGATCCTGTTCGCCCGCAGCGGCTATCTGGGCACCTCGCTGCGCGATATCGCGCACGAGGCGGGAGTGCGCATGGGGCTGGTGCACTATCATTTCGGCAACAAGCACCTGATCCTAGACGCCGCGCTGGAGCGCAAGCTGGCCCTGCTACGCTCCACCATCGAGGAAAGTTTCGCGCGCGGGCAGGCGCGGGCCGAGGAGGGGCCCGGCAGGTTCGGTCTGGAGGAGATCGTCGCCGCTTTCATCCTGCCGTTCCTTCATGCGGCGTCTACCGACGGCGACCCTTTGCGCAACTACATCGTCATGACTTCGCACCTGATGAGTTCTTACAGGATGCCGGAGCTGCGCCCGATCCTTGGCAAGCTGAGCGCCGTGTCGCAGATCCTGACAGATCAATTGCGCATCCACGCCCCCGCCATCCCCGAGGATAATCTGCTGGCGGGCGTCTACCTGATCGAGGCGGCGTTGATCTTCATGGTGCAGGACCCCGGTTTCCTCGACGATCTCAGCCGCGATCACCATTCCGTCGCCCGGCTGGAGGACATGGCCCGGCCAGCGCTGCGCTTCTTCGCGCGCGGGCTGGAAAGCCTGCAGGAGCCTTCTGCGACCTGATCCGCGATTGCCGGCCTCGCCTGATAGTTTTGATAGGTTGGTCGATCGACCAGTTTTGTTATTCTCGCCTCAACGAAGACACGGACCCGGCAAGGGCCTGTGCACACGGGAAAGAGACGAGATGGGAAGGCAAGACATCGACGCCTTGATGATCGACGGCCGTAACGCAGCGAACCTGCGCGGCGACCCGATCACCGGCGACCGCTACACCTCACCGGAATTCATGAAGCGTGAGTGGGACCATATGTGGACCCGCATCTGGCACATCGCGGGCCGCACTGCCGAGCTGGAAGAAGCCGGCGATTACGTCGTCCATGATTTCATGAACGAATCCGTCTTCTGCGTGAAGCAGGAGGATGGCTCCATCAAGGCGTTCTACAACTCCTGCCGTCACCGCGGCATGCGGCTGGTGTGGGACGCCAGTTCGCAGGATAGCTTCCAGTGCCCCTATCACGGCTGGGTCTGGGGCAAGGACGGCGTGCTCGAAAAGGCGCAGGACCCGGAAGACTTTCCGCAAGGCAATCCCTGCGGCAAGCTCAAGCTGAAGGAACTGCGCTGCGCCACCTGGGGCGGCTTCGTGTGGTACACGATGGACGACGAGGCGCCGGAGCTTCTCGATTTCCTGTCGCCCATGCCCGAGCTTTACAAGAACTACCCGATGGACACCGGGGTGCGCGTCTTCTGGATGAAGATCGACCTCGAAACCAACTGGAAGTTCGCGACGGACAATTTCTCGGAAAGCTACCATACCCGCACCGCGCACCCGCAGGTGCCGCCGTGGATCGACCAGGACGTGGACACGGCGCGCCATGAGATGTGGCCGGGCGGGCACGGCCGCACGGTGCAGCCGATGCGCCCGTCGCTGTCGGACCGGCTGCCCGAGGGTGTTCAGCACCCCTTCGACATGATTCTACAGCAATGGGACATCGACCCCGCCTCCTACCCGGACTTCGAAACCAAGGCGATGCAGGGCTGGCTCGACCTGAAGGCCGCGAAAAAGCGCCTGTGGCAGGAGCGCGGCTACGTCCATTACGAGCATATGGACGACGAGGAGATCACCGACAGTCCGCACACGGTGATGTTCCCCAACGTCACCATCAGCTTCCTGCCGGACAACGTGATCCTGTTCCGCACCGAACCGCATCCGACCGATCCGAACAAATGCACGTTCGACTTGTGGTGCATGGCTTTTCCCGTGGCCGGGCAGACCATGGTGGAATCCATCATGGCCGGCCCGCAGCCGCTGCGCGAAGCCGAGTTCCAGCACCGCGCCTTCGACAACGGACGGGGCGTGCCCGAGATCAAGGACCAGATCGTCTATCAGGACATGATGCTGGCCGAAGGGCAGCAACGCGGAATGCATTCGCGCGGCTATGAAGACGCCTATCTTTCCGGGCAGGAGACGCGGGTGCGTTTCTTCCACGAAGTGCTGAACGATTATCTGGAGGGACGGCGCTAAAACGCCCTCTCATACCGCCATCTGTCCCGGACTAGATCCGGGGAGAAATGACCATCCGTGCACCATTTGCGCGGGGGAATGCGCCTGCGCGCACTGCGATAATGAAAAAACTCAGGGAGGAATATCGATGAAGGCCTACCTCAAGAACAGTTCTCGTCTCGCGCTTTGCACTGCTGCGCTGCTGGCATCGCCCGCCGCCTTCGCGCAGGAGGCCGAGCAGGCAGGCGGCATTCAGGAAATCGTCGTCACCGCGCAGAAGAAGTCCGAGAACATCCAGGACGTGCCGATCTCGATCACCGCGATCGGCGGCGAGGCGCTGGCGGCCACGCAGGGCACATCGCTCCAGGCGCTTCAGGGCCAGATCCCCAACGTCCAGATCGACAACTTCGCCAACACCCCGCAAAGCGCCGTCTTCACCGTGCGCGGCATCGGTGTGATCGAGCCTGACCCCTACGCAGGCAATACCGTGTCGATCGTGGTCGACGGGGTGCCGCAGTTCTTCTCGATGGGCGCGCTGCTCGACCTGTACGACGTGGACCGAATCGAAGTGCTGCGCGGACCGCAGGGCACGTTGTTCGGCGCTAACACCACCGGCGGCGTCATCAATGTCGTCACCGGCCAGCCGACGGGTGAGTTCGGCGGGCACGTCAAGGCGGTTTACGGCAACTACAACCGCTTCGATGTGACGGGTTCGATCGAGGCGCCGCTGGTCAAGGACGTGCTCTCGCTGAAAGTCGCGGGCATCCACACCCAGCGCGAAGGCTGGGTTACCAATGTCGTCGACGGCTCCGACCTGGGCAGCAAAAACCTCGACGCGGTGCGCGCCTACTTGCGCTTCACACCCGGCAGCAACTTCGACGCCACGCTTCAGGGGGAATACGTCAACGCCCGCAACGGCTCGCCCATCGTCATCAACGGCGCGCGTCCGGGCGAAGCGCTCTACATCGCGCCGGGCACTGCGGGCATGTATGTCAGCCCCTGCGCAACGCAGGGCATGTGCACCGCGCCCGACAAGTATTACGGCGCCAACAATTCCGTGCCCGACGAGTCCAACATGGACACCTATTCCGGCACGCTGACGATGAATTGGCGCAACACCCCGCTTGGCGACTGGACCTCGATCACCGGCTACAAGCACTTCAAGCTGCGCGAGTTCACCGATCAGGACGGCACCCCGCTGTTCCTAAACGACACTTACCGCCGCACCGAAGGCTGGCAGTTGAGCCAGGAACTGCGCACCAATGTCGAAGTCACCGATACGCTGAACGTGCTGGTCGGCGGGTTCTACCTCAAGAACCATTACGATCACATCCAGGCCTACCGCCTGCAATTCGCCGCGCCGGGCCTGTTGCAGACCAACCTGCAGGATCAGGACAACTATTCCGTCTCCGGCTTCGCGCAAGCCTATTGGCAGGCGACCGACCGACTCAAGCTGCAGGCGGGCATTCGCTATTCGCATGAGCGCACCATTTCCACGCCCAGCCTCATCACCAGCATCGGCGATCCCGCAGGCTCGAACTACACGGGCGAGGGCAACACCGTCATCGGCAGCTTCACCGTGGGCGGGCGCAAGAGCTGGAACAATGTCGGGTGGAAGCTGGGCGCGGACTATGAAGTGGCCGACGATGCGTTGCTCTATGCAAGCTGGTCGCGCGGTTTCAAGTCGGGCGGATTCACCGCGCGCGTCGGGGTTCCGGCGGATGGTGACACGCCGTTCAACCCGGAGAAGGTCGATACCTTCGAGGCCGGCATCAAGGCCGACTTCCTCGACCGGCACCTGCGCGTAAATTTGGCCGCATTCTACACCAACTACCGCGACATGCAGGTGGCGCAGATCTATTTCGACGACACCACCAACACCCAGGGCAACCGCATCCTCAATGCCGGCAAGTCCGAGATCAAGGGCTTCGAACTGGAGACGACGGCAGTGCCGGTGGAAGGCATGACGCTGCGGGGTTCGCTCGCTTACCTCGATGCCAGGTACAAGCAGTTCCTGTATGGCGACCCGCTCTCGGGCGCGATCCTCGATCTGGAAGGATACCGGCTGCAGAACGCGCCCAAGTGGAATGCCAGCTTCGGGGCCAATTTCGTGATCCCGCTGGGCAATGGGGCGGACCTCGTCAGCGACGTGTCCTATACCTACACCAGTTCCAAATATTACACCGCGATCCTCGACACCCCGCGTTCGAAGATCCAGCCCACGCATCTGGTCGATGCCACGCTGACCTACAAGCCGGACGGTGCGGCGTGGTCGCTGGGCCTGTGGGCGACCAACCTGCTGGACTCCCGCTACCTTTCGACCGTCTTCGATTCGCCCGGTTACGCCGGCCTCGCGGGCTATGCGCCGCCGCGCCAGTTCGGCGCATCGGCCAGTTTCAACTTCTGAGCATGACGGAATGAAACGCCTTCCTGCTCCGTCACTCCCGCCTGCGCGGGGATGGCGGAGCAGGAGGAGAAGATGAATGCGAGTGAAGCGACCCACCGCTCACAGCAAAAGGAAGGACCAGCATGAACCGCGTAGCAGGCAAAGTCGCCCTCATCACCGGCGGGGCTTCTGGCCTTGGCGCTGCCGATGCCCGGCTTCTCGCGGCGGAGGGTGCGCAGGTGGTCATCACGGACCTTCAGGCAGACATGGGCCGCGAAGTCGCCGCATCGATACCTGGCGCTCTGTTTTTCGAGCATGACGTGCGCGACGAGGCGCAGTGGCGCGATGTGGTGGGCAAGACCGTAGCTCACTTCGGCAGGATCGACGTGCTGGTCAACAATGCCGGCCTCGTGCGCTTCGGCAATGTGGAAGACTGCGATCTGGAAACCTTCCGGCTGCAGATGCAGGTGATGGTGGAGGGGTGCTTCCTGGGTTGCCACACAGCCCTGCCGCACATGACCAAGGGCGGCGGCGGGTCAATCATCAACGTGGCCTCGGTCGCCGCGCTCAAGGGGATCAGCGCGATCCCCGCTTATAGCGCCGCCAAGGCGGGCATCATCGCGCTCACCCGCAGCGTGGCGGTGCACTGCCTTGAGCAGGACTACAAAATTCGCGTCAACGCCATTGCGCCCGGCGCCCACGATACGCCGATGACGCAGGCCGCGCTTGCGCAATTGCCACAGGACAACGCCGGGCTGGATCAGGTCCATGCGCGCGGACAAGGCACGCCGCAGGACGTGGCGAACCTTGTGCTGTTCCTCGCCTCGGAGGATTCACGCCAGATTACCGGCACGCACATCGTCATCGACAACGGGGAGACGGTGGGATGAACATCGAAAGCATCGCCAATATACAGGCGATCTCGAACGTCCTGGCCTGCCACAGCCGCGGCGTGGACCGCGCCGACGAGGGTCTTCTGGCGGGCTGCTATCACGATGACGGCACTGTCGACTACCGCTTCTTCGCAGGGCCTGCCGCCCAGTTTGCCGCGATCCTGACGGGCGCGCAGAAGGCGGGGCCGGTGACTTTGCACCGCACCGCGCAGATGTGGATCGAACTGGACGGAGACCGGGCTTCGTCCGAAAGCTACATCATGGCTTATGCGTCCAGCGCGGAGACGCAGCACCTGATCTGCGGCCGCTACCTCGACCGGCACGAGCGGCGGGGCGGTGAATGGCGGATGAGCCACCGGACTTACGTGCTGGACACCAATCTCAACTGGCCGGGCGGCGGTGCGCTTCCGGGGCTGGGCGCGCTGGGCAATCACGTGCCGGTCGGCGGCCACGGGGCAGCCGATACCGGGATCGCCCTGCTTGCCCAGGCGCGCGCGAAGAACGCCGGCCACAATCGCGGAAAAGGATATCAGCCGATGAGCCACAGCCAGCAGACCCTCGACGCCGTCGTCTCGCGCCAGCAAATCGCCGACCTCACCATGGCCTATTGCCGGGGCGTGGACCGCGCCGATGCGGCGCTGCTGGGGCAGGTGTTCCATGCCGACAGCACAGTGGTCAGCGGTGCCTTCAACGGCAACGGGCAGGACTTTGCCGCCGCCATCTGCGCACTGGTCGAGGAGGCCTACACGCAGACCTTCCACTCCATCGCCAACCAGTGGATCGAAGTGTCCGGCGACGGCGCCGTGGGCGAAACATACGTGATCGCCGTCTCCACCAGCAAGGACGGGGCGACCGATACCCTCACCGGGGGCCGCTACATTGACCGTTTCGAGCGCCGCGAAGGCCGCTGGGCCATCGCCGAGCGCAGCTTCGTGCTCGACTGGACGCGCGAAGAAGCCAGCACCAGCGACATGACCGGCGGGATGTACGCCGCGCTGGACCTGCACGGTGCGCGCGGAGCAGCCGACCCCGTTTACGCCTTTATGCGAGGTGACGGCGCGGGGTGAAACCTTCACCGTCGACGAAACACAGCGCTTCGAGGGAGAGAATGACCATGGATACCACCCGTCTGGACGGCGCCATTGCGCTTGTCACCGGCGCCAACGGCGATATCGGCTCTGCCGTCGCGCGCCTGCTGGCAGAGCGCGGCGCCACCGTGGTCAGCACCGACCTGCGCGCGCCTGCCGAGGCAGCCGGAGAGTTTGTGCCCCTCGACGTGACCAGCGAGGCAAGCTGGGCCGAGGTGATCGCGCTGGTGGAGGAGCGTTACGGCGCCCTCGACATTCTCGTGAACAACGCCGGCATCGCGCCGATGGAGCGGCTGGACGCGATGGCGCTGGAAGATTGGCGCCGCTGCCAGCAGGTTAATGTCGAGGGCATGTTCCTCGGCCTCAAGGTCGCATCCGACCTTCTCGCCCGCAGCGGCCCCCGCCGTCAGGGCGGCGCTGCGGTGGTCAACCTGTGCTCGGGCGCCTCAGACAAGCCTGCCGCGTTCAGCGCGGCTTATTGCGCCAGCAAGGCGGCGGCGCGGATGCTGACAAGGGTTGCGGCGGTGGAGTTCGCCGCGCTCGGCAAGCCGATCCGTGTGAACTCCGTCCACCCCGGCGTTGTCGAATCCGCGATGATGGACGACATTCTCGCCACGTATTCGCGCATCAGCGGCGGCACTTCGGTCGAAACCCTGCGCGCGGGTGTTGCTGCGGGCAACCCGATGGGGCGCTTCGTGGAACCGGCGGAAGTGGCCGAGGCCGTGGCCTTCCTCGCCTCAAGCGCGGCGCGCTACGTGCATGGCGATGCCATCCACGTCGATGGCGGTTACGCGGCGGCCTGATTGATTTGGCGCCCCGGAACGGTCCGGGGCGCCAGGCTCATTCCCCTTCCGCCTGAGGCTCGCGCCAGCGTCCGGTCGGCACTACCATTGGCGCGGCGCCGCCGATATCGATGTGCCCGGTGACGCCGTAGACGGTGCGCAGCCGTTCCGCGGTCAGCACTTGAGTCGGGGTGCCTTCGGCCACCAGCATCCCGCGCTCGACCAGCAATAGCCGGTCGCAGTAGCGCGCCGCCATCGTCAGGTCGTGCAGCACGGCGACGACAAGCGCCCCGCCGCGTGCCTCGCGCTCCAGCAGTTCCATCACGTCGATCTGGTGGCCCGGGTCTAGCGATGCCAGCGGCTCGTCGACCACCAGTCCCTGTGCGCCCACCGCCAGCGCGCGCGCCAGCATCACCCGTGCCCGCTCGCCGCCCGAAAGCTCTGTGGCGATGCGGCTGGCCAGATGCGCCACGTCGGCGCGGGCCATGGCTTCCAGCACCGCCTCGCGGTCTTCCCTGGAGACGCGCGACATCGGGCCAAGGTGCGGCAGGCGGCCCAGCGCGACAAGCCGCTCGACACTGAGCGGCCAGTGAAGCGTCTGACCCTGCGGCAGATAGGCGACGGTGCGGGCCAGATCGCGCGGGGACAGGGTCTTGATGTCCCGCCCGTCGATCTCGATCGAACCGCGCAGAGTGGGCACGAGGCCCAGCATTGCGCGCACCAGCGTTGATTTTCCCGCTCCGTTGGGACCGATGATCCCGGACAGCGTACCCGGCCTTAGCGAGGCACTAAGGCCGGTAAGGACCGCCCGGCGGCCGAGGTCGGCGGAAATGCCCCTGATCGAAATCGTCACCACAGGCGGCGCTCCCGGAGCAGGTGGACAAGGAAGACTGGGACACCAAGGAAGGCCGTCACCACGCCCAGTTTCAGCTCGCTGGCGGTGGGGATCAGCCGCACCAGAATGTCGGCGCCGGTCAGCAGGATCGCGCCGCCCAGCAGCGAGGGTAGCAGCAGCGCCGAGGGGCTTCGGTCAGTCAGCGGGCGGATCAGGTGCGGCACGATCAGGCCGACGAAACCGATCGAGCCGGAAACCGCCACCGCGCCGCCCACGCCGATCGCCACGCCCAGCAGGAGCCTGATGCGGGTGCGCGAGAGGTTTACGCCCAGCGAGCGTGCTCCGTCCTCGCCCAGCGACAGTGCATCCAGCGCGCGCGGGTCGTAAAGCAGCAGGGCGATGCCCAGCATCACGCAGGGCAGGGCGATCCAGACATGCTCCAACGTCCGGTTCTCGATCGAGCCGAGCAGCCAGGCCATGATCTCCATCGCCGCGAAGGGGTTGGGCGAAAGGTTCAGCGCAAGGCTGATCCCGGCCCCTGCCAGCGTCGAGACGGCAATGCCGGCAAGGATCAGCGTCAGCGGGCTTTCCGAACGCCCGGCCAGCGCGAACAGCAGTATCAGTGCGATCAGGCCCGAGGCGATCGACAGCACGGGAAGCAGCGCGGGATGCCAGTCCGCCACGCCGAAGTAGATCGCCGCCACCGCCCCCAGCGCGGAGGCGTTCGACGCGCCCAGCACTGAAGGCTCAGCCAGCGGGTTGCGCAGGTAGCCTTGCAGCACGGCGCCTGCGAGGCCGAGCATCGCCCCGACCAGCAGCGCCACCAGAGTGCGCGGCAGGCGAAGCTGGAACAGGATTGCCTGCGCGATTTCGTCGCCGTGGCCAGTGAAGGCGGCCAGGATGCGCGCGGGCGACAGCGGCACCGGGCCAAACTTCATGGAAGCCAGGCCCATCACCAGCACACCGGTGAGCAGGAGCGGGATCAACGCCGGGTGGCGCTGGGATGACAGTACGTCTTGAGCCACGAATACCTCGAATTGGATCGGTTCCCCGTCACGCTTGTGTCCCGGGGTCGTGTTGCTATGGATGCGCTGACATGGCGCTTACGGCTTATCTTCGTTCTGGCAAGCTTGCGGTTTGCGCTTTGGCTGTGGTCCTTGGCGGAGCGGCTGCGTGGAGCAGTTCCGCGCCTGCACCCCGGCCTGCCAAAACCGCGCCGCGCAGGATCGTCTCGCTCAATTTGTGCGCGGATCAACTGGTGCTGGCGCTGGCCGACCGGGCGCAGATCGCCGGTCTCACCCGCAATGCCGCCGACCCGCAGTTGTCCGCCGCTGCCGATGCGGTGAGGGGCCTGCCGGTGCTGCGCGGCTCCGCCGAGGAGATGATGGCGATCAATCCCGACCTGGTGATCGGGATGCCCGCGCGGCGCAGCCCGGCCATCGCCGTGCTCAAATCGCGCAAGTACCCTGCGCTCGATATCAAGTCGCCCAGCAGCTATCCCGCGATCCTCGCCTCGATCCGCGAGGTGGCCAATGCGGTGGGTCATCCCGAACGCGGCGAGGCGCTGATCGCGCGCATGAACCACGATCTTGCGGGCCTGCCGAAAGCGGGCGGCCTCAGGGTTGCCGCGTACTACCAGCGGCGGGGCTACATGACCGGCACCGGCACCCTGATCGACGACCTGATGACGCGGGCGGGGTTGGTGAACCTTGCCGGAAAGCTGGGCAAGCCGTCGCTCTCGCAGATGAGCCTTGAGGAAATGGCCGCAGCCCGCCCGGATTTCCTCATCGTCGATACCGCGACCGCCAAGGTTGTCGATCAGGGCACCGAAATGATGCACCACCCCGTGCTGGACGGCATTCCGCGTATCGGCATTCCGCAGGCATGGACGGTCTGCGGCGGCCCGGCCTATGTGAAGGCGGCGCGCGCCCTGTCGCAGAAAGTCAGCGCTCGCTGACATTCGCGCCCCCGTCGAGGCGGGCCTGCCAGCCGAGACGTTCGAGTTCGGGCACGACGTGGGGTTCCTCGGGTTCGCCGAGGCAGAGCAACGCGATGAAA
Source organism: Novosphingobium sp. P6W (assembly GCF_000876675.2). Classification (GTDB taxonomy): domain Bacteria; phylum Pseudomonadota; class Alphaproteobacteria; order Sphingomonadales; family Sphingomonadaceae; genus Novosphingobium. Next base: position 1,306,486 of record NZ_CP030353.1, on the reverse strand, counting down.
GTCCACGCCGGCGGCACGTCCAGCAGCGCCGTCACGGCCGCGGGATCGGCGATGGAAACCCAGCCCAGCCCCAGTCCCTTCGCCCGCGCGGCCAGCCAAAGGGTATGGATCGCCATCACCACCGACCATTCGCGCGTCTGCGGCATCGTCGCCGCGCCAAGGCCGCCGCCGATCTCGGTCGCATCGTCGCAGAACACGGCGATCACTTCGGGCGCGTGGTCAAGGCCGTGGAGCTTCAGCGCGGCATAAGCGGCGCGGCGGTCGGGATCAGGCATGGCCTTCCTGGCGCGCGCGACCTCGCCGTCGACGTGGCGCGCGAGTTGCGCGCGCAAAGTGGCCGAGCGCACCCGCACGAAGCGCCACGGCTGGGAATTGCCGACCGAAGGCGCGAGCTGCGCGGTGGCCAGCAGTTCGAGCACAAGGCTGTCCGCCACAGGCTCACGCCGGAAACGCCGCACGTCGCGCCGCCATGTAAGCAGCGCGGCAAGATCGTCGCCAAATTCGGGAGTGAACCGGGGGAAAAGGGTCAACGCAGCGTCAGTCACCGGCGCAGACGGGATCATTCCCGTCACCCTGAACTAGTTTCAGGGTCCATTCGGCAATTTCACCCGCTGGCCTAGTTCGCCAGCGCCCCTTGCGGTTTGCGGACTCACAAGGAAACGTGTGCGGCCCGATAGACCCTGAACCAAGTTCAGGGTGACGGGTACGCAGGCGATGGCCCAGAGTGGCCGGCGCCCAAAAGTCGCCGTGGCCGGCCACCATCAGAATTCGATGCCGGGCTGCGCCTTTACCGCCTGTTCGCGGTAGGGGTGCTTCACCAGCGTCATCTCGGTGACGAGATCGGCTTGCTCGATCAGGCCTTCGGGGGCGTTGCGGCCCGTCACGATGACGTGCTTCATCTCGGCGCGGGCAGTCAGCACTTCCAGCACTTCGTCCAGTGGGAGGTAGTCATAGCGCAGGACGATGTTGAGTTCGTCCGCCAGCACCATGTCGTAGGCAGGGTCGGCGATCATGCGCTTTACTTCGTCCCAGGCTTCGCGGGCGAGGAGGATGTCGCGGGCGCGGTCCTGGGTGTTCCAGGTGAAGCCTTCGCCCATCGCCTTGAATTCCACGTTGTCCGGGAAGGCGGCGAATACGGCGGTCTCGCCCGTGGTCATCGCGCCCTTCACGAACTGCACCACGCCCACCTTCTTGCCGTGGCCGATGGCGCGCACCACCATGCCCAGCGCGGCGGTGGTCTTGCCTTTGCCCTTGCCGGTATTGACGATCAGCAGACCTTTTTCGACAGTCTTGCCGGCAAGGATCTTGTCATGCGCGGCCTGCTTTTTCTTCATCTTCTCGGCGTGGCGTTCGTCGGTGCGTTCAGCCATTGCAAGCTCCTGCAATTTCGGCGAGCAGGACGCCCGCGCTGTTTGATCTGGGTTTCCACAAGCCGCGCTCCAGCGCTTCGGCGAGGCGGGCGGCCGTTTCGCGTAAAGCAGCCGGGTTGGCCTGCGCCATGAAGTCGCGCACGACGTCGTCCTCGATGAAGGCGGCGTGGACGGCGTCGAAGTGGTGGTCCTTCACTGCGTGGGTCGTAGCGGCGAAGGCGAACAGGTAGTCGACCGAGGCGGCGATCTCGAACGCGCCTTTGTAGCCGTGGCGCATCACCCCCGCGATCCACTTGGGATTGGTGACGCGGGCGCGCACCACGCGGCCGATCTCGTCTTCCAGCGTGCGCACCACCGGGCGTTCGGGGCGCGAGTGGTCGTTGTGATACGAGATCACCTTGCGGCCCTTCAGGTGCTCCACGGCGGAGGCGATACCGCCTTCGAACTGGTAGTAATCGTCGCTGTCGAGCAGGTCGTGTTCGCGGTTATCTTGGTTCTGGACCACAGCGTCGGTCTGGGTGAGGCGCGCGGCGAATAACTCGCGCTCGGCCTCGCCTTCCACGCCGGCGCCGTAGGCATAGCTGCCCCAGTCGAGGTAGACCTGCGCAAGATCGGCGCGTTCGTGCCAGATCTTCTCGTCGATCATGGCCTGAAGACCCGCGCCGTACGCGCCCGGCTTCGATCCGAACACGCGCGATCCGGTGCGGCGGGCGGCGGTGCCCGCGTCCTCACCGGCTGCGACCAGCGCGGCGAGTTCGGCGCGGTGGCGCTGCGCTGCGGGGTTGTCGTCTTCGGGTTCTTCCAGCGCCATCACGGCGCGCGCGGCGCTGTCGATCAGGTCGATCTGTTCGGGGAAGGCATCGCGAAAGAAGCCCGAGACGCGCAAGGTAACGTCCACGCGCGGACGGCCGAGTTCGACCACCGTCATCATCTCGAAGCCGGTGACGCGGCCTGAGGTCCATTCCCAGCGCGGACGCACGCCCATCAGTGCGAGAGCCTGGGCGATGTCGTCGCCGCCGGTGCGCATGTTGGCGGTGCCCCAGGCGGACAGCGTCATGGCTTTGGGGTATTCGCCCTCGCGCTGGAGGTAGTCCTCGACCAGGAGCTGGGCGGATTTGTAGCCCAGTTCCCATGCGACGGCGGTGGGGACAGCGCGGGTGTCTACCGAGTAGAAGTTGCGGCCCGTCGGCAGCACGTCGGGGCGGCCCCGGGTGGGCGCGCCCGAGGGGCCGGGCAGGACGAAGCGGCCTTCGAGCCCGGCAAGGAGGGCGGCGGTCTCGCTGGCGCCGCACAGGTCGACGCGCGGGGCGAGGTTATTTGCGATCTCGGCGAGGACGGCGGCGGTCTTTGGCCCGACCTCGCGTTCCCCCACTCCGTCACCCTGAACTTGTTTCAGGGTCCATTCGTGACCATCAGCCTTCGGTGCGGGCGGAGAGATGGACCCTGAAACAAGTTCAGGGTGACGGTGGGGTGTGGGGGCAACGTCATCGTCATCGTCGGATTCAAGAGCCTCTATCCACTCCGCTGCCAGCAGTTCTAGCCGCTCCACTGCATCGCCCAAGGTGCGCCACGGATCGCTCGACACTGCCTGCAATATTTGCGGCCGTTCGCCAACCCACGTATCGCCCATCCGGCAATCCAGCGGATCGAACGCAAACTCGAAATCCTGCGCCATTGCGCGCAGAAGCGAGGCCTGTCCCGGCCCGTCATACCCGCGCGGCGTCCGGGCCAGCGCTACCAGCAGGTCGCGCCGCAGCCGCCCTTGCGGCGAGTGGCCGAAGACGTGCAGCCCGTCGCGGATCTGCAGTTCCTTCAGTTCGCACAGGTAATTGTCGATGGCCGAAAGCGCATCGTCATCGTCGCCCAGCGCCCCGGCGTCCTGATCCAGCCCCTGACCGCGCGCAAGGTCGAGGATGTCGCGCCGCAGCCGCTCCAGACGGCGCGGGTCCATGCCGGCGGCAAGGTAGTATTCGTCCACCAGCGCTTCGAGATGCTTGAGCGGGCCATAACTTTCGGCGCGGGTGAGGGGGGGCGTAAGGTGGTCGATCACGACGGCGGAGATGCGGCGCTTGGCCTGCGTGCCCTCGCCGGGATCGTTGACGATGAAGGGGTAAAGCTGCGGCAGCGGCCCGGCGCAGATTTCGGGGAAGCAATCTTCCGACAGAGAGATGGCCTTGCCCGGCAGCCATTCCAGATTGCCGTGCTTGCCGACATGAACCAGCGCCTGCGCGCCGAAATTCCGCTCCAACCAGATGTGAAAGGCGAGGTAAGCATGCGGCGGCGGCAGGGCCGGGTCGTGGTAGCTGGCCTTGGGGTCGATGTTGTAGCCGCGCGCCGGTTGCACCGCGAGGACGACATTGCCGAAGCGGTGGACGGGCAGGCGGAACGCGCCGTCGCGTACGAACGGGTCGGCCTCGGGCGCGCCCCAGCGTTCCAGCATGAGGCTGCGCGCGGTTTCGGGCACGGCGGCGAAAGCGGCGTGATAGTCTGCCAGGGGCAGGGCGATTTCGCCCCCTTCACACCGGGATTGCCGGTCCAACGAGGTCAGGTCGTTGGTAACGCCGCCGGTCATCAGGGCCATCAGGCCCGCGCCGTCTTGCGGGGCCGCTCCGACATCGTAGCCCGCACCGCGCAAGGCTGCGAGGATCGAAGCAGCACTGGCGGGGGTGTCGAGGCCGACGCCATTGCCGATCCGTCCATTACGGTTTGGGTAGTTGGCCAGCACCAGCGCCACTCGGCGCTCTGGCGCGGGGGTACGGCGCAGGTGCGCCCAGTTGGCGGCGAGGCGGGCGACGAAGGCCACGCGGCTGGGCGCCACGCGGGGCACGACGATGCCGCACTGGGTCACTTCGTCAAAATGCTGGGCGGCTTTGAAGGCGACGGCGCGGGTGAAGATGCGCCCGTCGACCTCGGGCAGGGCCACGTTCATGGCCAGGTCGCGCGGGCCAAGGCCGCGTGCGGCGGCGAGCCAGTCGGCTTCCTCCACCCCGGCGAAGGCGATCTGCAGGATCGGGCAGTCGGCGCGTTCCAGCACGCCGGGGGTGCGCGGCTCGCCCGAGGAGGAGGACGCGAAGCTGGTGGCGTTGACGATGACGTCGGGAGCGATCTCGTCCATCAGCCCGCGCAGCCAGTCGATGGCGAAGGGTTCGCGCAAGGCCCGCACATGGACGGCGGCGACGTTGAGGCCGCGCGATTGCAGGTCGGCCACCACCGCGTCCACCGCGTCCAGCGTGCCCGCGATCATCAGCGCGCGGTAGAACACCAGCAGCGCGACGGGCGCGCCGGGCGTCCAGCGGGCGCGCAGGTCGGCAAGGCCGGGGCGCTCCACGCCGGGGAGGTACAGCCCCGCATCGGCGACGGGCACGGGATCGTCGGGCGTGCCGCAGTCATGGCCGATCACCCGCGCCGCAGTGCGCAGGAACGACAGCGCGTTGGCGGTGCCGCCCTGGCGCAGATAGTCGCGCAGATGCTCGACCTGGGCTGCGGGCAGGGTGCAGGCGCGGTCCAGCGCCGGGTCGTCCTCTCGCCCATCGGCGATGGCGGCGAAGGCGATGCCCCGTTCGCGGGCGATCAGGGCGATCTCGTCGATGCCGTAAGGCCAGTAGCTCTTGCCGCCCAGCAGGATTACGCAAACGAACTTGGCGTGGGCGATCACCTTCTCGACGTAGAGGTCGATCGAGTAGGGGTGCTTGAGTTGCAGCAGGTTGGCGAGCCGGACGCTGGGCGCGCCGCTGGCAGCGCCTTGCGGCAACTGCGCCGCTGCCTTGGCGAAACACGCCAGTTCGCTGTCCGCCACCGTCAGGATCACGATGTCGCCCGGCGGCTGGTCGAGGTCGATCGCCTCGTCGCCGCTGGAGATGGTGCCCGGGGTGGCGGAAAGCAGGTGCATCAGGCTGGAACGGCACCGAGAACATCGGTCAGCCCGGCCTCGATTGCGGCACGGTCGAGACCCTTCTGGCCGATCACCACAAGCTGGGTACGGCGCGGTTCGGCGCTGCCCCAGGCACGGTCGTAGAAGTGCTGGATGCGCGGGCCGACGGCCTGAACGATCAAACGGCCGGGCTTGCCGGCAACGGCGACCATGCCCTTGATACGCAGCACGTCGTGCGCCGCGATCAGCGCGGCCATGCGGGCGAGCAGTGCTTCAAGGTCGGCCACATCGCCGCCCTGGGCCACGAAGCTGTCGAAGTCGTCATGGTCGTGACCTTCGTCGAGGCCGTCGATGTGCGACCTGCGGCTGTCGAGGTCGTCCTCGGCGGCGGCGGTGATGCCCAGTAGGGCGGCGATGTCGACGGCGCCGTGGTCCGCGCGCACGATCTTCACGCCGGGGCGGGTTTCCGCCAGAACCAGCGCTTCGACGCGGGCGATGCCATCCGCGTCGACGAGGTCGGTCTTGTTGAGGACGACCATGTCGGCGCAGGCCAGCTGCTCCTCGAACAGCTCCTCAAGCGGCGAATCGTGGTCGAGCGTGGGATCGGCGGCGCGGGCTGCGGCCAGTGCGACCTCGTCGGTGGCGAAACGGCCAGCGGCGACCGCATCGGCGTCGATCAGCGCGACCACGCCGTCCACCGTCGCGCGGGTACGGATGTCGGGCCACTGGAACGCCTTCACCAACGGCTTGGGCAAGGCCAGGCCGGAGGTTTCGATGATGATGTGCTCGGGCGGGTTGGGCCGGTCCAGCAGCTTCATCATGGTGGGCAGGAAATCGTCGGCCACGGTGCAGCAGATGCAGCCGTTGGCCAGTTCGACGATATCGTCCTCGGGGCAGGCTTCGTCGTTGCAGCCCTTTACCAGTTCGCCGTCGACGCCGACGTCGCCGAATTCATTGATGATGAGGGCGAGGCGGCGGCCCTTCGCGTTCTGCAGCAGATGGCGGATGAGCGTGGTCTTGCCCGCGCCCAGGAAGCCGGTGATGACGGTGGTCGGCACTTTGCTCAAAGGTCTTCTCCCGCGCGCTCACGACAATCAGCACGGCGGGGCGCACCGCTGGATCGACGCGCGCGATCGAACGGTCCGGCACGCGCGCAGGCGCATGCCGATGCGGCCCCAGCCGCATGAAACAGTCGTCGCTCAGACGGAGTTCACCGTGCCGCGGCCATCCCCTGGACCAAGGCAAGAGCGACCAGACGCCGGCAGGTCTCCTGGCTCGCGGGTCATCGCTCGATGCACGGCCTTCCCAGGCCTCGCATGTTTCAGCGTCCGGCCCAGTGGCTGCCCATCCCCGCTGGGGGACAGGCGATGTGCATCGCGCTCACCGCTTACAGTTGCAGGGACAGCAGCGGAATTGGGCCGTGAAGCCCGCACCGCCTTCCCGTTTTAAGCCTCTTGCGAGGCACCAGCGCGATCATTGCCCGCTTCACCCTTGCGGGCTTTGACGGAACCTCACAGCGGATACCGGCGGGCGTATGGGCTGGCAAGCCTTCAGTTGGGGATCAGCGATTGCAGCCGCCACCGGCCGTTGAACGACAGCATGGTGCGCGACAGCGGCGCGAGGTCGATGGCAAGGGTGGCGGGCAGGGGTAGGCCCAGCGCATGGGCCAGCGCGGCGCGGATCGTCATGGAGTGAGTCACCGCGCAGATTGCGCCGGACGCGGCGGCGATATCGTCCAGCCATGCCCCGACGCGCGCCTGCACCTGCGCCATCGTTTCGCCGCCGGGGGCGCCGCCGGCGGGGTCCGCAAGCCACGAGGCGAGGGCATCCGGAGCGATTTCGTCGAAGGCGCAGCCTGCCCAGTGGCCATGATCGATATCCGCCAGCGCGGGGTCGATCCGCGTCGTCAGGCCCATTGCCGTTGCCGTCTCGCGGGCCGATTGCGCTGGGCTGCACCGCAGTTCCGCCGTATATCGCGAAGGCAACTGGCAGGCGGCGGCGGCTCTTACGCCGGGTTCATCAAGCGGGTCGGCGGGGCCGGGAAAGCCGCCGCTCCGGCTCAGCTTCGTGGAGGCCGCGCACAGCAGCAGGAGCGATGTCGCCACGGGGAATTTTCCAACTCTTCGTTGACGCGGCAGCCTTGCGCGCCCTAGATGGCCGAGGCCTTCGGGATGAGGAAGCCGGTTTGAGTCCGGCGCGGTCGCGCCACTGTAATCGACGCCATGCCCCGGCGTCGAGAGCCAGACCTTCATCCCAGAAGCTGAAGAATTCCCCGGGACGCGAAATCCCCTGAAGGAGCGTGACATGGCTACGACTGCCGGTTTGTTCGACGACAGCTTCATCCCCGTACAGGGCGGCGCTGCGATTCCCGTAGAAGAGATCGCCCCCTGGGCCGTGCTCGGCACGCTGCTGGCGCTGATCTTCCTCTACTTCGTCAGCACCGAGCAGGGCGCATTTGCGCTGTTCCAAGGCACTTACGTGCACGAATTCGTGCATGACGGCCGCCATCTCCTCGGCTTCCCCTGCCACTGATCTTTCAGTGACCAAGGACCTGTTGTGGCGCGGAATGCTGGCCGGCATTCTCGCGGCGCTGCTCGCCACGCTCTTCGCGCGTGCCTTTGCCGAACCGCAGATCGATCTTGCGATCGGGGTGGAGCAATCGCATGCCGTGCATCACATGGGCGCATCCCATGGCGGTGGATCGACCGTCAGCGAACCTGAGGAAGAAATCGTCAGCCGCTCGACCCAGAAGGGTGCGGGCCTGCTCACGGCGCTGGCGCTGTACGGGGCTGCGGTGGGCGGAATTTTCGCCATCGTCTTCGCCTATGGCTACGGCCGGTTCGGGGCGATCGGGCCGCGCAGCCTGGCGCTGCTGATGGCGGGACTGGTATTCCTGCTGGTGGTAGTCGTGCCTGCGATCAAGTATCCGCAAACCCCGCCTGCCGTAGGCAAGCACGAGACCGTGGGCCTGCGCACCGCCGCGTACTTCGCGATGATCGCCTTGTCTCTAGGCGCGGCGGCCATCGCAGGCAAGGTCCGCGCGGCATTGGCGAGCAGGTCGGGGCGCGGCTTCGATGCAACGCTGTTGGCGCTTGGCGCGTACGCGGTGATCGTCGGCCTGGGGCAGTTCCTGCTGCCGACAATAGACGAAGTGCCCGCGGATTTCCCGGCAACTCTCCTGTGGAATTTCCGTGTTGCCTCGATCGCGACACAGCTTTTGCTGTGGGCGACGATCGGCATCGCCTTCGGGCTTTGGGCGGAACGGGTGCTCAAACGCAGGCGCGGCTGATACCAGTACGCAGCGAGGATGACGCAGGGTAGCCGATCAGACTGACACTTTGTCAGGTGATGACCAGCGGCCCCGCGCCGCCCGCTGCGGGGTCGGAAAACGACGATTTGCCGTCCTCGACATGCCCTGCCATTCGCCATGTTTGCGTGGGTAGGGACAGTTCCAGGTCGTACCAGCCGTGGCTATCGACCAGGTGCAGAGGCAGGCGCCTGGTTTCGCCGCGCTTCACCGCGACCGTGCGGGCGGGGCGGCCGTAGGACTTGTCCGTCACCGCGATCCGCACAGGTTCGCCCGACAGGTTGCCGATCACCAGTTCCGCCACCTTCCCCCGCGCCTCCAGCCGGGCGGAGAATTGGCCGGGGCTACCCTGAAGACGGCGGTGGAATCCATTGGGGCCGACCAGGAACAGGTCGCAGCCGTCCTTCAGCGGCGCGCCCTGCAGGGTCTGCCGGGCGCCGACGGTGTAGCGTGCGGGCGGTTCGTCCAGCCGGTCCATGTCGTAGAGGTGGAACACCGCAGCGCGCGTCGTCCCGGCATTGGCGAACACCAGCGATGGACCCGCATCGCCCGGCGTCATCCATGAGTCGATGGCATAGGGCGTGGGCCTCCGGCGGCGCAGGCCGGTCTCCTGCACCGGAGCGGTGAGGGCCGCAGGTAGCGGCGGGGCAATGCCTTCCAGCGTCGCGGCCCGCTGGGAAAGGGCGCGCGTTGGCGGCAGCGCGGCGAGGAAATCCGCGCGGTCGGGGTGGGCGAAATCGAAGCAGCTGTTCAGGTCGCCGCAGACCGCGCGGCGCCAGGCGCTGATGTTCGGCTCGGCCACGCCGAACCGCGCTTCGAGGAAGCGGATCACGCTGGTGTGGTCGAACACTTCGGAGGAGACATAGCCGCCCTTGCTCCACGGCGAGATCGCATAAAGCGGCACGCGCGGGCCCAGCCCGTAAGGGCGGCCGAGGAACACGGCGTTTTCGGCGTCTTGCGAATGGGTGTGGTATTCGTCGTCGGCGGGGATCGTGGTGCCGCCCGATGTTGCCGGATGCTGTGCGGGCGGGGCCGGCGGCGGTACGTGGTCGAACAGGCCGTCGTTCTCGTCGAAATTGATGATGAGCACGGTGCGCGCCCAGACTTCGGGGTTGGCTGTCAGCGCGTCGAGGATCTGCGCGATGTAGTCGGCCCCTTGCAGCGGAGTGGATGCGCTGGGATGCTCGGTAGTCGCCGCCGGGCCGACGATCCAGGAAACCGGCGGCAGCTTGTCTGCGGCGGCATCGGCGGTGAAGCGGGTCAGCGGACAGGTCTTGATGGTGCGGCGCGCCAGTTCTGCCAGCGGGCCCTGCGCGGCGCGGTCCGCTTCGCGATAGCGCTTGAAGCCGACCAGCGGGTTGTCGGTGAAGTTGTCGTCCATGTCCTGGTAGATCTGGAAATCGATGCCCGCAGCCATCAACCGCTCGGGGTAAGTGGTCCAGGTGTAGCCGCCGTGCCCGCGCGGGTCCTGCGTCAGCGCATCGTAGCCGTTGTCGATGGCGGGGCCGTGGCTGCGGGCCATGGCGTCGTGACTGCCGGTCCACAGGTACAGGCGGTTGGGATTGGTGCTGAGGTGCAGCGCGCAGTGATAGGCGTCGCAGATGGTGAATGCCTCGGCCAGCGCGTACTGGAAGGGTATGTCTTCCCGCGTGAAGTGCGCCATCGCGTGGTTCCGCTTGTGGCGCGGCCATTCGCCCATGCGACCGTTGTCCCACGCAGCCTGGCTGTCGGTGAAGCCGTGCGGCGTGCCGAGCGGGCGGTAGAGCCGGAAGTCGGCCGGGGTGTCGAGCCGAAAGGGAGCGATCAGGGCTGGCGCCTCGCCCTCCTTCTCGTTCGGCTGAACCAGCACGCTGCGTCGCGGGGCCTGCGGCAAGGGCGGTGCGGGGACGGCGAAGCGATCGCCATAGCCGTGGACCCCGCGCATCGTCCCGAAATAATGATCGAAGGCGCGGTTTTCCTGGGTGAGGATGACGACGTGAGCGACATCGGCGATGGTGCCGCTGCGGCGGTCGGCCGGGATTTCCAGCGCACGCGCGATCGCGGGAAGGAACGCGCCGGCAGCGCCGCCTGCCGCCATCATCGAGCGGATGAAACTGCGGCGATCCTGCGTCGGGGTCATGGTGCTTGTCCGTGGTCTGGTGAACGAAAGAGCGCCGGGGCGCCCCTTCGTTCACTTCAAACCGGCACCGCTAGGGCACTTCTGTTTCATTCGTGAGATAGCTGGAAGGAGATAGCTGGAAGGCAGCGGCGGCCTTTACGGGTCATTGCGTGCGCGCGGTGAACACCTCGCGCAGCACCTGCGCCGCGATTGCGGGCGTCATCGACATGTGATCTTCGCCCGGCTGGATGCGCAGCGAAGTGCGCAGGCCGTAAGCCGACAGCGGTTGCAGGCGCCTCTCCAGCGCGGTCACGTCCTGCACTTCCTGCGCTGGCTCCACGTCTCCGGCGGCGAGCATCAGGCTGGTGTGGCGCACGTCCACCTCGCCGCGCTCCACCCGTCCCGCGAAAGCGCGTTCGGGCGGGAGCAGATAGCGGTTCGCCCACCACAGGGTGGGGCTTGCCGCGACGTAGTGGTCGAACAGGGCAGGGCGGGTATACATCGCGTAAAGCGCGAACATGCCGCCGAAGCTGTGGCCGAACAGGCTCTCCTGCTGGCTGTCGATCTTGTACTGCGCGGCGATGGCGGGTTTCAGGGTCTTTTCCAGGAAATCCAGCAATTCGTCTTGCCCGCCCTGCGCCGGCTTCGCGCCGGGGGCGGGGGGCGTCAGATCGTAGGCGCGCCGGTCGAAATCATGCGGCTTGTCAGTGGGATAGCCCACCGCGACAATGATGGTATCGGCAAAGTCGTCCTGCAGGCGCTTGGCATCGTGAAAGGTGCCGAAGAAAGCATTGCCGTCCAGCACGTAGAGCACGCGGTAGCCGCCGGTATAGGGCACGGGGCCGGACGGTTCGCTGATCCAGATGCGGTATTGCGCGCCCTGCTGCGATTTCAGCGCCAGCTCCTGGGTGCCGGGCATCTGCACCGGCGCCGCCAAAGCCGGGCCGGAATGTCCGAGCAAGGCCGCCGCCAGCGCGGACATGACCCATCGAGGCCGGGAAATCGTGCTGCGGATGGCCGCGAAAGGATGGAAAGTCATGCGTGTCTCCATTCGCCCGATCAGAACCTGTAGCCCAGCGTGCCAATCACGGTGCGGGCATAGCCGGTGCCGCAGGCCGAACGCACCGAACAGCTCGAATAATAGGTTTTGTCGAACAGGTTCGTGGCATTGACCGCGAGTGACCACTGCTTCCAGTCGAGCGCGAGCAAGGCGTCCACCAGCGTATAGCCCGGGGTACGCTGGGTATCGATCACGCTGCCGCCTGCATCGTCCTGATAGACCGCCAGTTCGTTGGTGGGCCCGACATAACGCACGCCGCCGCCCAGCCTCAGGCCCGTGTCCCCGCCCAGATCGAGGCTTTTTTCGCCCCAGATACCGGCCGAGTGCTTCGCCACGGTGGGGATGGGCGCGCCGACTTCCAGCGGGTCGGTGGCCTTTTTGATCTCGGCGTCGACATAAGCATATGAGGCAGACAGCGTGAAGTCGCGCGCTACCGTCCATGCGGCTTCGACCTCGATGCCTTTCGACTTCACCTCACCCTGCTGGATCTGGTTGTTGACGTTGGTCGGGTCGGTCTGCAGCCGGTTGGTGCCTTTGACGTCGAAGGCCGCGATCGAGGCGAGGATAGCCGGGGTCGGCTGCCACTTCACACCCACTTCGTACTGAGTGCCGCGCTGGGGCAGATAGGCCTCGCCGTAGACATTGAGGCCAAGCGTTGGCTGGAACGATTCGGAATAGCTGACGTAAGGCGCGATGCCGCTGCCAAGGTCGCCGATCAGCCCGGCGCGAAAGGTGGTGACGGTATCCACCTGCCGGTCGACGCCTTCGTTCACCGTCCTGGCCCGGTCGCGCCTTGCGCCCAGTACCAGCGTTACCCGGTCGGCATATCGGATCTGGTCCTGCACGTAGATGCCCAATTGGCTGGCGACCTGGCGCGGCTGGGGATCGAAGGCGCCCATCTCGACGCCGGTATAGACGGGCGCGTAGATGTCGATCGGCCCGGCGGCGCCGAAGGCATAATCGGTGCGGGCGGAACTGCGCAGGTAGTCGATACCGACCAGCACCTTGTGCTCGAACGGGCCGGTTGCGAAATCGAAGGTCAGGTTGTGGTCGGTGGTGAGCATGTTCACCCGGCTGCGAAAATCGAACACCGTGCGTTCGATCTGAGTGTTCGCGGCGTCGATGAAGGGGTTTTCCAGCCCGCTCCAGACGGAGAGATTGACCGTCCCGTTATCCGATTTGTACCGGCTGTAGCGCACCGCGCCGCTGTATCGGATGGCGTCCGAAAAACGGTGCGTCACTAGCAGCGTGGCGCTCTTCTCCTCGGTGTCGTAATAATCGTGGCCGGGCTCACCCAGGAAGGCGCTGCGTGAAAGCCGCCGTCCCGCAGGCGCGTTGACGCTGGCGACCACTGGCACATAGGCGGAAATCGCAGCAGCCTTGTCGCGCTGGTATAGGCCCAGCAGGGTGATGTCGGTGTTCTCGTCCGGCTGGAAGCGGATGGAGGGGGTCAAGGCGATGCGGTCATCCCGGCCGAAGTCCACCTGATTGCCGGAATCGCGCACTACGCCCACGAATCGGGCGGCCAAGGTGCCGTTCGCGTCCAGCGCGCCGGTTACGTCGACTTGCGCCTGCTTGCGGTCGAAAGTGCCGTACTGGACCGCCATTTCGCCAGCGGTCCTGAATTCCGGCCGCTTGGAAATCGTGTTGATGATGCCGCCCGCCGCGCCCTGTCCGTAGAGCACGGAGGACGGCCCGCGCAGCACCTCGACTCGCTCGAAGGTGTAGACATCGGTGCGCGGCGCGGCCGAGATGTCGGCGCGCTTCATGCCGTCGACGAACTGCGCGGCGGGAAAGCCGCCGCGCGCAGTTACGTAGTCCCAGCGGTTGTCGACGCCGTTGGGTTCGGTGCGCAGGCCAGGCGTGTAGCGCAGCGCTTCCTGCAAGCCGATGGCGCCGCGCGCGGCGATCTGCTCGCCGGTGATGGCACTGATCGACTGGGGCGTTTCGGTGAGCTTGGTGTCGGTCTTGGTGGCGGTTACCGCGCGGTTGCCCATCACGGTGATGTCGCTGGGGACATCTTCGCCACCGGCAGACGCGGTCTCAGCGCCGCTGACCAGCATGAAGCCGCCGTCGCCATCGGGGCGGGCGGAAAGCCCGGTGCCGGCCAGCAGCCTGGCCAGCGCCTCGCCGGGGGTGAAGCGTCCGCGCACGCCGGGGGTGAAGCGTCCGCGCAGCACCGCAGGATCGGCCACGATCACCACGCCCGCCTGCCGCCCCAACCGCGCGATGGCAGCGCCCAGCGGCCCACGTTCGATCGCGATAGCGCGCGAAGCGTCCGCGGCCTGCGCGTTATTGGCCTGCGCAGCCGCGATGCCGGGTACCACAGCGGACAAGGTGGCCAGGGCGACGGCGATGCAGGAGGTGGAAGTCGGAAACTGGGTCATTGCTGTGCCTCATTGTGCTGGTCTTGCGTTAGAGACGAGCGAGGGCGGCGGGACTGTTCAGGCGCCTGCGAAATTTTATGGACGAGGCGGCCCGCTGCGGCGGATGAGGCGCCATGCGCCGTCGCCATCTCGCACGATTTCAGCGCCCGGGGTGCGCCCGATCGCTTTCAGCGCACGGTCCTGATCGGCAAGCGGGTAGCTGCCCGTCACCCGGATGCCTGCCAGCGCGGCGGCGTCGTGCCGGATCGGCACGGTGCGATAGCGGTTGAGGGCGTCGATCACGGCGGAGACTTCCTGATCGTCTACCTCCAGCCAGCCGCTGGCCCATTGGCCGATCCCGGCAGCAGGCGCCGAGCGTAGCGGCGAGACCCGGCCCCGGGCGATCAGCGCACGGTCTCCGGGGCCAAGTTCGCGGCACGGGGCGGTAACGGCCGCGCAGGCCCGCACCCGCGATGCGGCGACTTCGACCAGCGTGCCCTCCTGCTCGCGGCTGACGGTGAAGGCGGTGCCCAGCGCTGTGACGGTGCCGTCCGGCGTCTCGACCACGAAAGGCCGGGCCGGGTCGTGCGCGACATGGGCCAGCACTCGCCCGCGAAGAAGGCGGACCTTCCTTGCGCGTCCGGCCACATCGGTGCGCACCGCGCTGCCGCTGTCGACGGTCAGGGTGCTGCCATCGGCCAGGCGGGCGCTGCGCAAGTCGCCTACCGCCACCTGATAATCGGGAAAGCGATCCTGCACGGCGTCGCTGCGCCAGCCTGCCATTCCGCCAAGAGCCGCCAGCAGAAGCGCCAGCGCCGCGCCGCCCATGCGCCGCCGCTGCCCGGTCTTCGGTTCCGCCCCAAACAGACGGTCCAGAGCGCGCCGTTCCAGCCCCGAAACACCGGCTGCGGGGGCGAAGGCCAACATGCGCTCGATCGTCTCGCGGTGGGCGGGATCGGCATCGCGCCATTGGCGAAAGGCCGCGCGCTGCGCCGCGCTGGCCGATTGGGAATCGAGCAGCGCAGCCCAGTCTGCCGCCTCGGCGACGATCCTGGCGGATGCCTCAGTCAAGGCTGGCGACGGCATGGCACTGCACATAGGCCTGCGCGGTATAGCGGCGCACCGAACTGATCGAAATGCCAAGGCGCTCGGCGATTTCGTGCTGCTCCAGCCCTTCGATGCGCCGCAGGATGAAGGTATCGCGCGCAGGCTGGGAAAGGCCGTCCAGGACGCGCGTCAGCGCGGTGAGCATCTGCGTGGCCATGACGATCCGCTCCGGCGTCACGGCGTTTACAAGGTCTTCTTCGGCGATGGCGGCCATGATCGCTCGCTCCACCTTGCCGCGCCGTACGTCGTCGATCAGCAGGCGCCGCGCCACTTTCGCCAGGTAGCTGCGGGCATCGCGCAAGGGTTCGCCGGGGCTACGTTCCAGCAGGCGGCAGAAGGTGTCCTGTGCAAGATCCTCGGCGCGCGTGCGGCAGCGTGTCTGGGGTGAAAGCCAGTCCCGCAGCCATAGCCAGTGGCTGGCGTAGAGCCGATCGATCCGGGCCATGTCCCGCGCGGCAGTGCTCACCCAACCTCCCGACAACGATGCATCTTCGCAAAGCGCCTACACTAATGCGAACCATTAGCAATGTAGTTTCCGTCCGGCGGTCATGGCTCCTGATCGGCGAGGCACCGGACGTTTAGAAAGGGACCACATTGGGAAATTGTATAGTGCGCTCAAACGGCGCCCAATGATGGCTGGGTAAGTAAGCCGGATGCGCAAGATATCCCTCATTGTACTGCCCGCCATCGTGGCTGGCTGCGGCGAACCCGGGTCGAAGCCCGCCGCCCCCCCGGCCCATGCTGAGCTGATCGCTCATGAGGGAGAATTGCTGAAGCTGACGCTGACTTCGGCGGCTCAGGCACGTCTGGGTGTCGTCACGGTACGCGTGGGCGGCGGTACGGCCGGCACGACCCGGCAGGCTTCCGGCGAGATCGTGGTGCCGCCCAGCAGCGCAGGCGGGGTGCCGACCGGCTCGCTCGCCAACCTTCAGCAGATCGGCGCGCAGCAGGCGGCGGCGGACGGCGAGGCGGCCCGTGCCTCGGCGCAGGCGCGCCTTGCCCGCATCGCACTGGGCCGGGCCGAGGCGCTGGTCCGCGAGGAGGCCGGCAGCGTCCGCGCCCGTGACGAGGCGGCGGCGGCGGCAGCAGCGGCGGATGCCGCGCTGGGCGCGGCGCGGCGGCAGCGGCAATTGCTTGGCCCGCCAATCTCCGCGATGAACGGACAGCCGACGGTCTTGCTCTTACCCACAAGTGGTCGCGCGCTTGATTCCGCCTGCCGCGGACCCATTGCCTGGCGGGAATCACCCATGATTCATTCTCCGGCACCTTCGGATAGTGAGGTGCCGGGATGGAACATAGCTGGGCGGACAAGGAAACGGCCGAGACCAATTTGGGTGACGTGCGGCTGAACCGACGACTTGGAGTGATGCTTGAAGCACTTGAAGAGCGCCCCGGGCAATCCCTGCCAACGGCTTTTCAGGACTGGTCAAATACTAAGGCGGCCTACCGCTTCTTCTCGAACGAGAACGTGAGCGAAGACAAAATCCTGGAGGGGCATTTTGCAGCATCCGCCTTGCGCATCCAGGCAACCGAAGATCCCATTCTCATATTGCAGGATACCACCGAATTCAATTTCAAGCGCGCGGATCCGGATAAGATCGGATTTACGAAGAGTTCGACTGGTCGCAAGTTGAAGGATGGTCGGTTCCAGAAGTTCACGATCTGCGGGCTTTTGATGCATGTCAGCCTTGCAATTACGCCAGAGGGACTGCCGTTGGGTCTCACCGCCGCGAAATTCTGGTCACGTTCCAAGTTCAAGGGAACAGCAGAGCTCAAGCGCAGGGTCAATTTGACTCGAATTCCCATCGATCAAAAGGAAAGTATCCGTTGGCTTGATAATTTGCGCCGGTCTACCGAATTGGCTGGAGAGCCGGGGCGATGTGTACATATCGGAGACCGGGAAAGCGATATTTACGAGCTTTATTGCTTGGCTGAAGAGCTCGGTACCAAATTCCTCGTGCGCAGCTGCGTTGACCGCTTGGCGCAAGATGGCAAGACGACCATCGCCCAAGTTATGGAAAGGACGCCGTGCAGCGGGACCCACGAAATCCAATTCCGCAATGCTAAAGGCAAAGAGCAGCGGGCAACGCTATCAATACGATATGCGACAATGACGGTCCGGCCCCCAATCGGAAAACAGAAGAAATACATAAACCAAGAGCTTCAGGTCATCCATGCCGAAGAAATCAGTCCTCCGGAAGATCGCGAACGGATTAACTGGAAGCTTATTACAAATTTACCTGTCAAAAACCACGCCGATGCCGTTCATAAGCTTGGCTGGTACTCCAAACGCTGGAAGATCGAGACATTCTTCCGAACCCTGAAAACCGGGTGCCGGATCGAAGAATTTCGCCTGACTACGGTCAACCGCTTGGCCAATTGTATCGCCTTGTGCTGCGTTGTTGCCTGGCGCGTGTCGTGGCTGACGATGCTGGCTCGTGAGGCTCCAGAGGCCACACCTGCTGCCGTCTTCACCGAAACAGAGCGCAACCTTCTCGATAGATCGACGCCAAAGTTGAGACGCGCGCCAGCCCGCAACCTCGCCTTCTATGTCAGAGCCGTCGCAAGGCTCGGAGGCTACCTTGACCGCGCGTCTGACCCCCCACCCGGCACGACCGTCATATGGAGAGGAATGACGCGACTCGCCGATCTCGTAGAGGGAGCTCGAATCTCGAGACCCCCAGCAGGCACTTGTGGGTAAAAGCAAGGCCGACGGTGTGGGTACGTGTTTCGGTGTTCGGCAGCGATATGGACGCGGTGCAGCGCGGCGCGGGGGTGACCGTCAGGCCACTGGGGCAGGGCGGGACCTCGCGGGAGGCGCGTCCGGTGCAGGCGCCGCCATCGGCCAATGCGGCGGCGGGCACGGTCGATCTCTATTACAGTCTTTCCAATCGCGATCAGGCGTACCGGGTGGGCCAGCGGGTCGCCGTGGACCTGCCGATGGGCGGCCGGACAGAAGGGCTTTCGGTGCCCTCGTCCGCCCTTGTGCGCGATATCTACGGTAGCGAATGGGTCTATCAGAAGACCGCGCCGAACACTTATGTGCGCCAGCGCGTGGCGGTAGCGTCGGAAAGCGAGGGGCAGGCGCTGCTGGCGCGCGGTCTTGCGCAAGGGGCCGAGGTGGTCACCGTGGGCGCTGCCGAACTGTTCGGCACCGAATTCGGGGCGGCACACTGATGCTGGCAGGACTGGTCCGCTTCGCGCTTGTGCAGCGCGTGTTCGTGTTGGCGGTGGCGGCGCTGCTCGTGGTTCTGGGCGTGCGTGCCGGACGCGATGTGCCGCTCGACGTGTTCCCCGAATTCGCGCCGCCGATGGTCGAGATCCAGACCGAGGCGCCCGGCCTTTCGACCGAGGAAGTCGAAAGCCTCGTCACCGTGCCGATCGAGACGGCGGTGAACGGCGTGCCCGATCTGATGACGCTGCGCTCCAAATCGGTGCTGGGGCTGTCTTCGGTTCAGATCCTGTTCGAGCGGGGCACCGATGTCCTGCGCGCCCGCCAGATGGTGGGTGAAGGCGTGGCGCAGGTGCAGGCGCGCCTGCCGCTGGCCGCACGCCAGCCGGTGCTGATGCCGCCGCTTTCCTCCACCAGCCGGGCGATGAAGATCGGGCTGACTTCGGCCAAGCTGGACCAGATGAAGCTGTCCGAACTTGTGCGCTGGACCATCCGGCCGCGCCTGATGGCGGTGCCGGGCGTCGCCAACGTCGCCGTATGGGGCCAGCGCGACCGTCAGTTGCAGGTGCTCGTCGATCCCGACCGCCTGCGCGTGGCGGGCGTGACGCTGGCCGAAGTGCGCGCCGCGGCGGGCGATGCGGTGCTGGTCGGCGGCGGCGGTTTCATCGACACGCCCAACCAGCGCCTGCCGGTGCAGCAGGCGGGCATGGTGCAGGACGCAAAGGATCTGGCGCAGGCCATCGTCAAGCAGTCCGGCGAGGCCCCCGTGCGCATCGGCGACGTAGCCCGCGTGGTGGATGGCCATGCCCCGCCGATCGGCAACGCCATCATCGACGACGTGCCCGGCATCATGCTGATCGTCGAGAAACAGCCTACCGCCAACACCCTCGAACTCACCCGCGCGGTTGAGGCCGCGCTGGCCGAGCTTAAGCCGGGGCTTACGGACGTGAAGGTCGACACCACGATTTTCCGGCCCGCGACGTTCATCGAACGCTCGATCGACAACCTTACGCGCGCCTTGCTGATCGGCTGCCTGCTGGTGGCGGTGGTCCTGTTCGTCTTCACCCGCGACTGGCGGCAGGCGATCATCAGCCTTGTCGCCATTCCGCTGTCGCTGCTGGGCGCGGGACTGGTCTTGCTGTGGAGCGGCATGACGATCAACGTGATGGTCATCGCTGGGCTGGTGATCGCGCTGGGCGAAGTGGTCGATGACGCGATCATCGACGTCGAGAATATCGCCCGCCGCCTGCGCATCAACCGCGAAAGCGCCAGCCCCAGGCCCGCCTTCGAGGTCGTGCTGGCGGCGTCGCTGGAAGTGCGCTCGGCGGTGGTCTTCGCCTCGCTGATCGTGATGCTGGTGTTCCTGCCGATCTTCTTCCTTGGCGGGGTGGCGGGCACGTTCTTCCAGCCGCTGGCGGTAGCCTATGTGCTGGCTATCGCGGCTTCGCTGCTGGTCGCGCTCACGGTGACGCCGGCGCTGTGCCTGCTGCTTCTGCCCGGCGCACCGCAGGATGGGGAGCGCGATACGCGCTTCGTGGGCTGGCTGAAGGGCCGCTACAGCGGCGTCCTGCCCCGGATGGTCGGTCGGCCCGGAGGCGCCATGGCCGTGGTCGCGGGCGGGTTGCTGCTTGCCGGGATCGGCTACGCGACGTTCAAGGACCAGTTCCTGCCCGACTTTCGCGAGACGGACTTCCTGATGCACTTCGTCGAAAAGCCCGGCACCTCGATCGAGGCGATGGACCGGATCACCATCCGCGCCTCCAAGGAACTGCGCGCGATCCCCGGCGTGCGCAATTTCGGCGCCCACATCGGCCGCGCCGAGGCAGCGGACGAAGTGGTCGGTCCCAACTTCACAGAACTGTGGATCAGCCTTGATGAGAAGGCCGATTACGATGCTTCGGTCGCGCATATCAAGCAGGTGGTCGACGGCTACCCCGGCCTCTACCGCGACGTGCTGACGTACCTTCGCGAACGCATCAAGGAAGTGCTGACCGGCGCCGGAGCCACCATTGTCGTGCGCATCTACGGCCCCGAGCAGGAAGAACTGCGCCGTGCCGGGCAGCGCGTGCGCGAGGCGGTCGGCGGCATAGCGGGCGTGTCCGACCTCAAGCTGGAAAGCCAGGTGCTGGTCGCCCAGCTTCGCGTGACCCCAAAGCCGGGCGAACTGGCGCGGCTGGGCCTGACGGCGGGCGAAGTGAGGCGGCAGGCGCAGACCCTCATCGCCCAGCAGAAAGTGGGCGAGATCTACCGTGAGCAGAAGGCGTTCGACGTCGCGCTCTGGGGCGAACCGGCGGTGCGGGGCAATATCCACGCGCTGCGGGATCTGATGATCCAGGCCCCGACCGGCGCTGCGGTGCGGCTGGCGGACGTGG
This sequence comes from Novosphingobium sp. P6W, assembly GCF_000876675.2. Taxonomy (GTDB): domain Bacteria; phylum Pseudomonadota; class Alphaproteobacteria; order Sphingomonadales; family Sphingomonadaceae; genus Novosphingobium. Next base: position 1,285,763 of record NZ_CP030353.1, on the reverse strand, counting down.
CGGATGTGGCCATCGTCCCCGCTCCCAACGAAGTGAAGCGAGAGAATGGCCAGCGCCGTCTCGATGTGACGATGAACGTGGCGGGTGCCGATCTGGGCACTGTCGCGCAGGCGGTTGAGGCACAAGTGGGCAAAGTGCAGTTCGCCAGCGGCTATCATCCCGAAGTGCTGGGCGAATATGCAGCGCTGAAGGAATCGCGCCAGCGCCTCTGGGCGACCGGGGCGGTGTGCCTTGTCGGCATCCTGCTGCTGGTCTGGATCGAGTTCCGCTCTCGCCGGGTGACGGCGCTTGTGGGTGTCAGCCTGCCGTTTGCGCTTGTCGGCGGGGTGGTTGCCGTCGCTCTGACGGGCGGGATACTTTCGCTAGGCTCGCTGGTCGGCTTCGTTACCGTGATCGGCATCGCCGCGCGCAACGGGATCATGCTGCTATCGCACTATCAGCATCTCCAGCGCGAGGAGGGGATGGCTTTCGGCCGCGAACTGGTGCTGCGCGGAGCGGAGGAGCGCCTGGTTCCGATCCTCATGACGGCGGCTTGCGCGGGGCTTGCTCTGGTGCCGCTGATCGCTGCAGGCAACGCGCCGGGGCACGAGATCGAGCATCCGATGGCGATCGTCATCCTTGGCGGCCTCGTGTCCTCGACAGTGCTGAACCTGTTCCTGATGCCCGCGCTCTATGCCCGGTTCGGTCAGGAGCGTAAGCCGACGCCTGAACCCTCGGGCCGGGAGGCGGCGGCATGATCGCCCGCATGTCCCGCCGTTTCGCGCCGCTTGCCGCGCTGGCGATCTCCGGCTGCATGACGACGACCGCGCCCACGCCCGTGGTTGCGCCCTCCGCCGCGGGCGGCGTTTCCGGTGGCCTCGATCTCGCCAGTACCCGACAACTGGTGGCGGCTTTACGAAGACCCCCAACTCGATACGCTGGTCGCGGCAAGCCTTGCCGCCAATGCCGACCTGCGGGTCGCCTATGCCAACCTCGACGATGCGCGCGCTGCCCTGCGTCAGGCCAGGGCGGCGCGCCTGCCGACCACTACCATCGAGAGCGCCCTGACGCTCGACGACCCTTCCGGCCAGCCCAGCGCCGCCTCGGTATCGGCCAGCGACTGGGACATTGCCGCCTCGGCCAGCTGGGACATCGACCTGTTCGGCCGCCTGCGCGCCGGTGCGCTGGCCGCCAAGGCCGATGCCGAGGCGCAGGCCGCCGCGCTGGACGCGGTGAAGGTCGCGGTCGCGGCGGACACGGTGCTGGCCTACGTCGAGCTTTGCGGCTCCACCCGCGCTTTGGCGGAAGCGAACGCGGTTTCGGCGGCGCAGGAGCGGTCGGTGCGGCTGGTGCGCGAACAGTTGGCGGCAGGCGATGTGTCGCCGCTCGAAGTTTCGCAGGTCGCCGCGCTGGCGGCATCCACCCGCGCCGCCATCGCACCGTTCGAGGCGCAGCGCGCCAATGCGCTATACCGCATCGCCATCTTGCAGGGCCGCCCTCCCGCCGAGGCGCGAAGCATGGGCCTTGCCTGCACGGCCATGCCCCGGCTCAGAGGCGCCGTGCCGGTGGGGGACGGCACCGCGCTACTGCTGCGCCGCCCCGACGTGCGCGAGGCCGAGCGCAAGCTGGCCGCCGCGGCCGCGCGGGTAGGCGTGGCGCGCGCTGACTTCTATCCGCGCGTCAACCTGGGCGGCGCGCTGGGGCTGCTGGCGGGCGGTTTCGACGCGGTCGCCTCGCCGCTGGTGAGCTGGGCCTTTCCGAACCAGGCCCCGGCCCGTGCGAAACTTGCGCAGGCGAAGGCCGGTGAGCAGGCGGCGCTGGCCGGCTGGGACGTCGTGGTACTCAAGGCCCTGCGCGAAGTGGAGACCGGCCTCGCCGCTTATGACGCCGAAGTGCGCCGCAACCGGGATCTGGGCGAAGCCGCTGCCGAAGCACAGGCCTACGCTCGCCGCGCTGCTTCAAGGGTTCGCCTTGGCGACGCGGCAAGCCTGCTGCAGGTCGACGCCGAACGCACGCTTGCCGCCGCCCGCCTTGCCAAGGCGCAGGCCGACCTTGCGGCCGCGCAGTCGGAGGTGGCCTTGTTTCGCTCGCTGGGAGGCGGCTGGCGCAATGCGGCGGGAACGCGCTAGGTTGCGGACATGAGAATCCTGATCGTTGAAGATGACGAGGAAACGCGCGGCTTCATCGCCAAGGGGCTGGAGCAGGCGGGACATTCCGTTGCCGCCGGCAGCGACGGCAGGGGAGGCTTGTTCCTGGCGACCGGGGGCGGCTTCGACGTTCTGGTGGTCGACCGTATGTTGCCGTGGCTGGACGGCCTCTCGCTGGTCAAGGCCCTGCGGGCTGCGGGCGATGCGACGCCGGTATTGATGCTCACCGCGATGGGCGGCATTTCCGACCGGGTCGACGGCCTCGAATCGGGCGCCGACGATTACCTCGTAAAGCCTTTCGCCTTTTCCGAACTGGCGGCGCGGATCAACGCGCTGGGCCGCCGTCCGGCGGCGCGGGTGGAGACGCACCAGCTGATCGTGGGCGATATCGTGCTGGACCTGCATCGCCGCACGGTCGAACGCGCGGGCATGCGCGTCACCTTGCAACCGCGCGAATTCGCGCTGCTGGCCGAACTGATGCGCAATCCGCGCCGGGTGATGACCCGCACGATGCTGCTGGAGCGGGTCTGGGATTTCGACTTCGATCCCAAGACCAACATCGTCGATACCCACCTCAGCCGACTGCGCTCGAAACTGAATGCCGGATTTGCGGAAGACGCCATCGAAACCGTGCGCGGCGCCGGTTACATGATGCGCGGCGGATGATGCGCGCATGAAGCCGGGCAAGTTGTGGCGCACGACATCGGGGCTGGTCACGCTCGTCGCGCTGGTATTCGCACTGGTGACGGTGGCGATCGGCGCGATTGCCTACGAGGTGACCCACGAGGCGCTGGAAGAGCAGCTCGACCACCGCATCACGACGGAAACGGCGGCCCTGCTGGCCGAAGCGCATAGCGGCGGGCTTCCGGCCATCGGCGCGGCCATTCGCCGGCGCGAGGCATCACGCTCGACTGAGCGTCTCGAATATCTGCTTGCCGATGATGGCGGGCGCATCGCCGCAGGCACCATGCGGGCAGGTCTTCCGTCCCGGGCCGGCTTCGAGGAACTGCTGGAATATCGACGTTCGCCCGGCGGCAGCGTGCGGATCGCGCAGGCGCTGACCACCAGGGTACGGGGCGGGACGCTGGTCGTCGGCGCCGATCGGGCCGATCTCGATGCGATCGATCGCCGCCTTCTCATCCTGTTTTCAGGTGCTTTGGCAGGTATGTTGCTGGTGGGCATCGCTGCCGCCGTGCTGATCGGGTGGATGACCCGTCTGCGTCTCGAAGGGATCGATGCCACGGCGCAGGCGATCATTGGCGGCGACTTGTCCCGCCGGGTGCCGCGCGATGGGTCGGACAGCGAGTTCGACCGCCTCGCCGGTACGCTCAACCGCATGCTTGACCGCATCGAGGGGCTTATGGAGAGCCTGCGGCAGGTGTCGAGCGATGTCGCGCATGACTTGCGCACACCGCTGACGCGCCTTTGCAGCAGCCTGGAAAGGGCTGCCGGGGAAGCGGACCCGGCGGCGCGCGCGGACCAGATCGAAAACGCGCGCGGACAGGCCGCCGAACTGCTGGAGATATTCACCGCGCTGCTGAGGATCGCCGAAGTGGAAGGATTTGCGGACCGGCTGCCGCTTCACTCGCTCGATCTGTCCGCGTTGGTCGAGCAGATGGCAGAAAGCTACCGGCCTGACATAGAGGACAGCGGCCGGCACCTCGATACGCGGATCGAGCCTGGCCTTGCGGTCGTCGGCGATCGCAGGCTGCTGAGCCAGGCAGCCGCCAACCTGTTAGACAATTGCCTGCGTCACACGCCCGAGGGCACCGCGATCATGCTGCGGGCCAAAGCAAGTCCGCGCGGCATAGTCCTGAGCATCCACGACGATGGGCCGGGGATACCGCAGGAGGACCGGACGCGAATCTTCCAGCGCTTTGCCAGGTCGGAACGGGCGCGCTCTACGCCGGGGCATGGGCTGGGCCTTGCCCTCGTCCAGGCGATCGTCTCCGCGCATGGCGGGCATGTCCTGCTGGAAGACGAGGAAGGTTTTCATCTTACTATCGAATTGCCACCGGCGTCCTGACGTTCGAGCGCGTGCTGCGCAGTGCAAATATGAGTTTGCGAGTCATTAGCAAATCTCTTATGCCTTTGCAGGTCATGTAATCGAAGGAGCGGCGCTATGCGTTCGAAGCTATCCCTTGCCTCGCTTTCCGCCGTGTTGATGGCCGCGTTGCCGACAGCGGCGCTGGCGCATCCCGGCCATGAGCAGACGTCCAGCTTCATGCAGGGCATCGGCCATCCGTTTTCCGGCATCGACCATATTCTTGCCATGGTGATGATCGGCCTGTTCGCCGTCCAGCTTGGCGGCCGCGCGATATGGGCGTTGCCGCTGACTTTCGTGAGCTTCATGGCGCTGGGCAGTCTCAGCGGCGCTGCGGGCATTGCGCCTTCGCTCGTCGAAATCGGCATCGGGGTTTCGGTGGTGGTCCTGGGCGGGCTGATCGCGATGCAGGTGCGCCTGCCGATGATCGCCGCAACGGCTCTTGCGGCAGCGATCGCCCTGTTACACGGCTATGCCCACGGCGCTGAAGCGCAGGGCGGCGTATCGATGCCCTATCTCGCCGGGTTCCTGACAGGCACGGCGGCGCTTCATGGTGGCGGTATAGCGGCAGGTCTTGGCTTGGCGCGGACCGGCGGCCGCTTGGGCACCCGCGTCGCAGGCGGACTGGCCGCTGCGACCGGAATGTTCCTGGTCGCGGGCTGATCTCAGCCGGAAGACGATGCACGCCGGGCCATCTCACGATCCGGCTCGGACAAAGGCCAACCGTTTATTTGCGTCAGCGGTGCGTAACTCTCCGTGCCTAAACATCAACGCCAGATATTCGAAGGACTCCACGATGATTTCCATTTCAAACCTGCTCGACCGTATCTCCGGCATCGATGAGGCGCAGGCCCACTGCGACATTCCCTGCAAGATCTACGATCCGGGCCCGGCGCTGATCGCCGCTGTTTCGGTGGTGCGGATGATGGACATCCTGCACGAGATCGCCGCCAAGGCCGATGCCGATCCGGTGTCGAAGCACAACACGATGTCGCGCAACATCGCGATGAAGGAAAAAGAGGCAGAGAAGGTGAAAGCCGAGGTCCGGGTGATCTGGGGCGATTACTTCAAGGCGCCGCAGTTCGAGAAATTCCCCGAGATCCACGATCTGACCCACAGGATCATGATGGCCGGCAGCGCCTGCAAGCAGGACGTGCACCGCGCCGACGGCGAGAAGCTTGTCGAACTGGTGAACCGCTTTGCCGAGATTTTCTGGGCCACCAAGGATATCGAGACGGTGCGCCGCCCATGCCCCTATCCGCCGTCGATCGAAGTCGTCTACCCGGTGCTGTAAAGCGCCGCGGGTTGTTCGGATTCAAGCTCATCAGGGTGCGCGGCCGCAGCATGGTGCCGACGTTTTGCGACGGCGATTATGCTCTGGTCAGGCGCCCTGTGCGGGGACGGCCCCCGGGGACCGGCGATGTCGTTAGCCTGCAGCGCGGCGGGGAGGCGCGGCTGATCAAGCGGCTGGGCATCCGCTCGGCGAATGGCCGGTTTCGCCTGTCGGGCGACGGTGCATCATCGCAGCCCTCCGTCGATCTGGGGACCGTGTGCATCCATGAGATCGAGGGGGTGGTCGTCGCCCGGCTTTCCGGGTCGAGGACAAGCCTGATACGGCGACAGCCTGGGAAGGCCGTTCAATCTGGCCAATGACCATGAACTGGCCCACTAAGGCGGCACCGGCGGCCTTGTGGAGATTTTGGCAATGAGCGACGACAGGCAAGACACCGCTGGGCCGCATCAGCGCTCTTCCTCCCGCTCGATCGGGCTGTTCATATCCGACATCGACGGGACCTTGGTCCGCTCGGACAAGAGCTTGGCTCCGGCGACGGTTGCAGCGGTAAAAACGCTCACCGAGGCGGGGATGCCGATGAGCCTGATCAGCGCCCGGCCGCCGTCGGGTATCCTCTGGATCGCGCGCGAGCTTGGCCTTGCCGGTCCGTTCGGGGCTTTCAACGGAGGTACCCTGTTCGATCGCGGCGGCGTCATTACCGCGCATTGCTGTCTGGATCAGGAGGTCGCCGAAGCTATTGTCGGCCTGGTGGTGGAGGCCGGGATCACTTGCTGGGTCTTTGCGGAAGGCCAGTGGTTTTCAAACGACGCTGCCGACCCGCATACCGGGCGCGAGGTGAAGTCCGCCGGTATCAAACCGACGCCCGTTTCGGATTTTCGGGGGCGACTGGCGCGGGTGGACAAGATCGTCGGTGTCAGCGACGATCACACCGTCATCGCGCGGCTGGAAAGTGAGGCCGCAGCCTTGGCGGGAGCGCGCGCCACGGTTGCCCGTTCGCAGCCCTATTACCTCGATATTACCGCTGCCGGGGCGAACAAGGGTGATGGCATCGCGCGGTTGGCGGAAGCCTTCGCCGTGCCGCTCGATGGGGTCGCGGTGATCGGGGATCAGATGAACGACCTGCCGATGTTCGCGCGGGCAGGTGTGTCGATCGCGATGGGGCAGGCCAGCGATACGGTGAAGTCTCAGGCCATGCACAGCACTGTCAGCGCTGATGAGGACGGCGTTGCGGCGGCGATCGCACGGTATGTCCTGCCGGGCTGGTGAGGGGCTCAGGATGACTTCGGATGGGCTTGGCGCTGATAGTTGCGTCTTCATGTAATCGTTACATTTTTGGCCCGCGCGAAATGACGTGCCGCCGTTTCGTGTCGTCAGGAAAATGGCGGGCAGACCGGAAAATTTGCCGAAAACTCACAATGAAATGCTTTTCATCGGCGTTTGATACGATACATCCGATTTTCCGCGACATCAGCTGGAAAGGGGAATTCCATGATCGATCGACGTTCCGCTTTGAAAATCGCCGGTGCCGGGTGCGCGGCTTCGCTTGCATCCAGGGCAGTTGCCGCAGCGCCGACCGGTGGATCGACGGCCGCGCCGCACAAAGGCACTTCCTTCCTGATATCGAGCACGCAGTCCCGCCGCTGGGCCGCGCAGCCGCAGCCGGTGGTGGAGGCCGACGACGGCGATCTTTTTGGCCGTTCGTTCAGTGTGGATCTGGCCGGGCCCCGCCAGACGATGGCGGGTTTCGGCGGCGCCTTCAGCGATCTGGGCTGGACCGCACTTTCCGCCTTGCCGGCAGCGGAGTGTAACAAGGCGCTGGATCAGGTTTTCGGCGGGGGTGCGCGCCTTGGCCATTGCCGCACCCCGCTTGGCGCCAGCGACATGGCCGCGTCGGCCTATAGCTATGACGAGGTCGCGGGTGATTTCGCGCTCGATCACTTCTCGCTCGGGAGGGACCGCGAGACGGTGATCCCGTTCATCAAGGCTGCGCAGGCGCGTGAGCCGGATCTGACCGTCTGGGCCTCGCCATGGTCGCCGCCGACCTGGATGAAGACCAACGGGGCCTATCAGATGGCGCCGGGCTGGCCCGGCAAGCCCGCCAACGGCATTCGCCCGGATCAGGTGCGACACGAAGGCGAGGACGGCTTCATCCAGGAGCCGCGCTACTTCGATGCCTATGCACGCTACTTCGGCCGATACGTCGACGGTTATGCGGCGGAAGGCATCGCGATCAAGGCGGTGATGCCGCAGAACGAATTCAATTCCGCCCAGCCTTACGTCTCCTGCGTCTGGACAGCAGAAGGGCTGGCGCGCTTCCTGCCGGTGCTGGCCGGCGAAATGGGCAAGCGCGGGGTCGAAGTGCTGCTCGGCACGCTGGAAAGGGGCGATGCGGGGCTGGTGGCCAAGGTGATGGCGCACCCGGCCGCTGCCGCCGTGATCCGCGGCATCGGAGTGCAATGGGCAGGCCGCGCGGCGCTGCCTGAACTGGAGAAGGCCTATCCGCAACTGGCGCTATGGGGCAGCGAGCAGGAGTGCGGGGTCGGTACGAACGACTGGCAATACGCCCGCTACAACTGGCGCGTCTTGCAGGATTACCTGAAGCACGGGGTCAGCGTGTGGACGTATTGGAACATCGCGCTGGCGGATGGCGGAGAGAGCATCGCGGGCTGGCCGCAGAACTCGCTCATCGCGGTGGACGCGAAGAAAGGAACGTGGCGGCTGACCCATGATTATTGGGCGCTGCGGCACACCAGCGCCTTCGTGCGCCCCGGCGCGCGCTACCTGCCTACCCCCAGCAACATCGGCTATGAATTCCAGTATGCCTTCCGCAATCCCGATGGCAGCGTGGTGGTCGTCATGATGAACGACATGGCCGAGCCGCAATCTCGCAAGATCGTGCTGGGCTCGCGGCAGGTGCGCGTGGAACTGCCTGCGGACAGCTTCACCACGCTGGTTCTTTCGGCGCGGGACCTGGCGGGCGACTGATGTTTTACGGCTGCGTCCAGGGCCAGCTGAGGGCCCTGGACGCAACCGTTTCAGCGGCGCTTGGCCTGGGTTACGGTCACGATAACGCGCCGATACCGCGTGATCGCGGGGCTGCCGCCATCCGTGACGGCAAGGATGACATGGGCCTTGCCACTGGCCGGGCAGGGCGGTGCCAGATCGGGCAGCCAACCCGCCGTGCAGGTATCCCGCGCGGTAATGGCTACTTTTGCGTCTGAAGCCTGCGACAGCGTCAGGTCGGCAGGACGCTCGCCGTTCTTCACGCCGGCCTCGTTGTAGAGGAACCAGCGGTAGGTCAGCTTCTGTCCGTCGGGATCGGTGCTGGCGCCCGCATCGAGGTGCAGGACTTCGCCCTTGCGCACGGTGCGCTCCACAACCCCGGTGCCCGCGCTGCCTTCGATGGCGATGCGAGGGGCGTGGTTGGCCTGCGCGAAGGGTTTGACCGTCCAGTCCATGCGCGCGGCGAAGTCGTTCTGGAACGCGGTGCGCCAGCGCCAGATCGTCGCCTGGTCGGAGGTGTGGGGGCGGCCGTCCGCGCCTTCCACGGTGTCCTGCGAGGCGATGCGGTAGAACATGTCCCCGCCCTGGGTCCACAGCGGGCGGCTTTCGCCATAAGGCTGGCGCATCACGTAGCGCCCGCCCCATCCGCCCCATGAGGGGGAGCGGCGTGCTTCCAGTCCGTTGTCGATCAGGCCCAGGAAGGCCGGCGTGTCCCCCTCCATGATGAACCAGTAGCGCGGATAATGCGCGCCCAGCGGGCCTTTGCGGATGTGGGCGCCGAGCCATTCATTGGTGACGGTGGTGAAATCCGCGCCTTCACCGTTGAGATAATACTTGTCGCCGCTGATGCCGGTCCAGGTCGCCTTGGCGAAGTCGCCGGAATCGGGCGTCGAGGGGGAGCCGATCCAGAACAGGTCCGGGAATTCGCGGCGGATCGAAGGCCCGGCGTCGTCCTGGTCGGAGATGGCATAGACCCTGAGGCGGGCCACGAAGCGGGCGAGTTCCTCGGCGCTGCGCGTGGCCCGCACGTGGGCCAGCGCCTCGGCCAGCGTGTTGGCGCCGCCCCACAGGTCAACCCACAGCGGGCGGGTATCGGCGCGGTCGGCGGCGGCGATGAGCTTGCGCGCGCCTTCGCTGGGCGATGCGGCGTCGATCGCGGCCACGCCGTAGGCCGCAGGGCCGCTGGCGATGGTTTCCGCAAGCGCCTGCGCGGTCGGCCAGCCGGGCGCGTTGTCCAGCAGGCGCGGGCGGACTTTGCCGAAATCGGCGACGATGGCGCGGATCGTTTCGGAATGGGTGACGGATTTCTGGAAGGTCGAAGTGGTGGCGACCAGCCCCTCGATGTCGATCTCGTTCGAATAGAGCAGCAGGCGCACCAGCGACATCTGGTCGTCCGGCTCATTGCCGATGTCGCTCAGGACGAAGAGGCGCGGCTTGCCCTCAGCCGTGTCGAGGTGCTCGGCAGGCAGCGGCGCGGCCAGTGCTGGCGCCGCGCAGGCTGCCATCAGGCAGGCGGCGAATGCAGGCAGGACAGCGCGCGAAAGCGGGCCGGGACGAAGGGCTTCATGGTGCGAAGGCAAGCGGTCTTGCTCCTTTTGGGATTCGGGAGAGTACCGGCGGGGCCGGGCGTAGACATGAAAAAGGGATCCGGTCCTGCAGGACTGGATCCCTTGTAAGGAAAAAGGCGGGTCATGCCGAGCCCGCCTTTCCCGTATCGTCAGAAGCGGTAGGTCACGCGCGCGCCGTAAGTGCGCGGATCGCCGAACTGCACAAGGTAACCGCCGGCGTAAGCGGCTTCTTCCGAGGTGGTCAGGATGACCGAGTTCTCGATGTTGCGCACATAGGCCGAGATCTCGAAGCCCGAAGCCTCGTTGGGCACGTAGGTCAGCATGAGGTCGGTCTTGGTATAGCCCTTCTGCATTTCCGTGCCGATGTTGCGGAAGCTGAAGAACGACTTCGACTGGTAGCGGCTCTGCGCGCGTGCGGTGAGCTTGCCGTTGCCGATCAGGAAGTCATGGCTGACGCCGCCCGACAGCGACCACGACGGCGCCTGGGGCAGGGTGTTGCCGGCATACTGTACGCCATTGTTGTTGAAGTCCCGGTAACGGGCGTGGAGGTAGGCGACGGTGAAGTCCACCTTGTCCAGCGTGGTGGGCAGCCAGCTGGTTTCCAGCTCGCCGCCGTAGATGCGGGCGCGGCCGGCGTTGAACACGCGCGATACGGCCGTGACGGGATCGTTCTGCTGCACCTGCAGGTCGGTGTAGTCGTAGAGGAAGCCGCTCAGGTTGACCTGCAGCGTGCCGCCCAGGAAGCGGTTCTTGATACCCGCTTCGTAAGCCGTGATGCTTTCAGGACCATACGTGAAGCCGTTCTGGAAGCCGCCTGCCTTGAAGCCGGTATCGTACTTGGCATAGACGAGATTGTCTGGCGTGGCCTGCCAGTTGACGCCCAGGTGGTAGGTGTCCTTGTTGCCGGTGTAGCTGGCGTCGACGTCGGTATAGGTGCCGGCAACGTCGCTGAAGCCGACCTGCTTCTTCTTTTCGCGGGTGTAGCGAGCGCCGGCCTCGACCTTCAGGTCGGGGGTGATTTCGTAATAGGCCTGGCCGAACCCGGCATAGGACTTGGCATCCGTCACATAGTCGAAGGTGTAGAAGTTGATCGGCGCCGCGCCGCCCAGGATCTGGAAGTTGGTCAGCGAATCGTTGTGGTCGCTGAAGTAGTACAGGCCGACCTGGAAGCCGAACGGACCGGCGCCGTTGGTGCCGAGGCGCAGTTCGTGGTTCTGGGTCTTGGTGGTGCCGTCGGTCGGGAAGGCGAAGCTGGCGCCGGTGCCGCCGTCCTGGTCGTTCTGGCGGCTGATGTCCTGCGTGCGGTAGCCGCCGAAGTACGACAGCGTCACTGGCCCGAAGTCGTAGTTCAGGTTGGCGCGCACGTTCTTGATGGTGAGGTCGATGAAGCCCTGGGTGTTGAGCGCCCAGTTGCGGTCGCTGCCCAGCTTCAGCTTGCCGTCGACGACATCGCTGTAGGGGATGCCCTTGATGACCGCGCCGACGCCGCCGACGTGAGTATATTCGCCGGTAACCAGGGCGGTGAAGGGCGAACCCGAATCGTAGGCGACGTGCAGGCGCGCGGCCTGGCTGACGTCATCGTTGCCGCCCTTGCGGACCAGTCCGCCGTCGGACAGCGAGCCGTTGTTGCGGTAGGCGTCGCGCTGGTGGACCGAAAAGGCGCCGCGTACCTTGATGGAATCGCTGACGGGTACGTTCAGCATGCCTTCCGCGATCAGTGCGTTCTTGTAGCCATATTCGAGGGCCATCGAGCCTTCGAGCTTGTCGGTCGGCTTGGCGGTGGAAATGTTGATCGCGCCGGCGGTGGCGTTGCGGCCGTACAGCGTGCCCTGAGGGCCGCGCAGCACTTCGATACGTTCCAGGTCGAAGAAGCCGACGTTCAGCGCGGTGCCGTTCTGGAGGTAGAAGTTGTCGATGCTGACCGCGACGGCGGGGTTGCCGGTCTCGGTGTAGTCGCGGCTGGAGACGCCGCGAATGGTGATGATCGTGTTCTGGTTGTTCTGGGCGATGCCCAGGGTGGGCGCGATATTGACCAGGCTGTTGACGTCGCTGACGCCGTTCTTCGTCAGTTCCTCGCCGGTGGCGATGGTCATCGCGATCGGGGTCTTCTGCGCGGTGCTCTCACGCTTTTCAGCGGTGACGACGATGTCGCCGAACTGGCCGGACGAACTTTCTGCGCCCGCATCCTGCGCCATGGCGGGCGCGGCGATTCCGGTCGTGGCGATTGCCACTGCAACTGCGAAAGTCGAGATTGGAGACTGAAGCATGGTACCCCTCATGGTTGTCGCGCTCCCCGCGCATATCCTGAAATGCATTACATTAGTATCAGGCGATCTCCTCTTCCTGCTTGTCCAACGAGAAGAGAGAGATGCCGTAAACGCCCTGTCATTAGCAGATGGTAACGGTTACATCACAAATGTGTATCTCAAACGTCACGGGATGCAATAGACAATTTGCCGAAGTTCCGGGAAATGGCTGCCAGGCGTTGCATCTGGTCCTCACTCGGCGGTTTGGCCGCAATATTCCATTGCACGCTTTGAGGGATGGGCGCGGGGGAGTTGCCATTCCGTAAATGCGCGGCAAAGTGCATGTCCGGTCCGCGCCGGAACGCCGCCGCTTCTGGCGGAAACGATTGTTAGAGCGTCGTTATCTTCTGCGCCTGAAGGAACGGCGGGTGTCCTGTGACGGGCGCAGTTCTTGCCCGAACTCAGTCGCCGCCGCCGCCGCCATCTCCCCCGCCCCCATCTCCTCCGCCGCCGTCGAAGGAGAAGGAATCGGACGACCAATCGCGATCGTCATTTTCATATGAAACCTCGCCGCCGCTGTCCGATGACGATGATCCACCGTTCGCGCGCCGCTTCCTGCGCGCGGCAGACTCCGTGGAAACGGCATGGGACACAAATCCGCAGATGCCAGCGAGAGTCACGGCTGCGGCAAAGGTGTGAAAGGTCAGGAAGCCAAGGGCGGCTCCCGCAGTTACGCTTAAAATCCAGGAACGCATCAACCGAATCCGCATAGTGCCCGATCAATCGGTTCTGCGGGTTCGGTGACGCGGTAGCAATCGGATTTCGCCCTGAAAACGAGATTGCGGGCGCGGCTATCTCGGCTTTGCCCGCCTGCGTTTTGCCGGCCGCAGATGCCGCCAGCCGACGACTATGCCAGTGACGGAAATGGCGAGTCCCGCACCGGAGAGCACCCACATCAGGCCGTCGCGCAGCGGGCGCCATGTCAGCAGCCACGGCAGGTCGAAGCTGTGGAGCGCCGCGAACAGCCAGCGATAGCTGCGGCTGCCCGACCCCATCCTGCCCAGCAACATGCCGGTCGCCGGATCCACGTGCAGCCATGTGCGGGCGGGGTCGTCGAACGTCAGCCGCAGCACGGGAAGCGGCCGGGCATCGCTGCGCGGGTCGCCGGTGGTGTACCAGTAGCGATCGTAGGATGTGAGCCGGTGCACGGAGACCAGTTTGCCATCGGTCACGGCTGCACGGGCGATGGCCTCGATCCGGCTGGTCGGCAGAGCCAGCGGACGGGCGGTGGCGCCGTCCAGAAGCACCTTGTCCCGCGCCGCGCCCAGCGCGATCATCACCGGCTTTGCGCCGAGATAGGCGAAAGTCACCTCCCGCGCGCCGTGCGCTTCGCGTTTCAGGGCAGCGAGATCGGTGGGCGCGAAGCCGTGCCTGTCGCCGGAATAGCGCTCGGCGATGCCGTGATCCGCATCGCGCAGGCCGCCCCAGGGGCTCATCGACATCCAGCCGCTGAAGACCCACGTGAGGACGGCCAGCCCGCCGACAAGGCCGGTAACATGATGCCATTTCATCCACCCGCGATAGGGGCTGACGGAGCCTGACTTGTACCGCTTCGACAACCGCACGCGCAGCAGGCCGATCCAGACGCCCGCGACGGCGCCTACCATGCCGATGCCCGAGGTCCACAGCACCGTCTGGCGCCAGGGTTCCTGATGAAGGCGCAGGGCGGTGAAGTAGATCCAGTGCGGCACCGCGCCCAGCCAGTTCCAAAAACGTTCATGCGCCGTGGTATTCTGGACTATCTCGCCGGTCTTCTGCGTCACGTAGATGTCGGTTGCGGCGGTGTCGGCCAGTCTCACGCGCCAGAACGGTGCCATTTTCTTGTAGGCGCCGGTGACGACCCATTGGTCGTTATCGACCGGGGTGACTGCCTCCACCGGGGCGTGGACAAGGGCAGAGGCGATCGTCCCCGCCCGGCCCGCGTCGACGGACAGGATCTCACGGCCGGTCACTGCGGATACCGCACGCCGGCCTTCTTTGGTGACGAAGCGATAGACCGGCTCACCGGCGGTCATGCCGATCCGCATTTCGGAAGGGAACGTCGCCTCGTCCAACGTCGCCAGCGCCGCTTCCGGCCTTACCCTTACCTGCGCCCAGTCGATCGGCGGTGCGCTGGCAATCCGTTCGGGCGCGCGGAAACTTGGGAAAGGCACGTACATCATCACCACGCCCGACACGAACCAGATGGCGAAAAGGACGCAGAGCGCAATGCCGGTCCAGCGGTGGAAGAAGTAAAGCCACCGCCGAGCCGCGCGCCATGCGGCAGCGGACAGCGGCTGCCTGGGCCGTGGTCCGGGATGGAGGCGCGCGTGCGGCGCGCCCCCGGTTACGACAGGTGCGCTGTCAGAAGCCGACATTGAGGCTGGCCTCCACCGCGCGCGGATCGCCCAGCACCCACTGCGAGGCGCCGTACGTGGCCCGCACATAGGTTTCGTCGAAGACGTTGCGCAGGCGCAGGGCGACGCTTGCGGCCTCGACGAACTGCCAGCGCAGGCCGATGTCGGTCAGCGTATAGGCCGGGATGACGCGGGTATTAGCGGCATCCTGATAGCGCTTGCCGACATGGCTGACGCCGCCATCGACGATCCAGCCGTCCAGAAATTCCCAGCTGACGAAGGCATTGGCGGTCCTGGTCGCCACATTGGTCGGCCGGTTGCCGGCACGCTGGAACGGCACGCCGCCAACGGATTCGGCGAAGTCGTCATAGCGGGCGCGCAGCACGGAGCCGTTGAGGCTGATGCTTACCCCCTCCACCGGCTCCAGCGACAGCGATGCCTCGGCGCCACGGGACGATTGCTGGCCCACCTGGACCTGGATCGTCGGGGTCAGCGGGTCGGACGTCAGCAGCTTCTTCTTGACGATGTCATAGGCCGCCAGGGTGAACTGGCCGCGCCCGCCCCAGAAGATGTGCTTGATGCCCACTTCGTACTGCCGCCCGGTGGAAAGGTCGAAGCTGCTCTGGGCAAGACTGGTCGAAACCAGCGCGCCGACCGGATCGGCCGCCGTCGCGTACTGTCCGTAAAGCGACAGGGTGGGGATGGGGTTATAGACCGCGCCCACCCGCCAGGTCACTGCGTCCGGGGTGCCGGTGAAGTTGTTGGCGGCGTTGACGTAATCGGTCTTGGTGATCTCCGGCCGGTCATAGCGCAAACCGCCGACCAGAGAGAACTGGTCGCTGAACTTCAGCCGGTCCTCGGCAAAGATCGAATATTGGCGGATCTTGTTGGTATAGCGCGGCTTGGTCGGCGCGCTGGCCTGGTCGATGAACAGGCCGGGCACCGGATTTACCACGTCGATCAGCCGGGTCTGGTTGTTGCCCGAATTGCTGACGTTCTTGTAGCTGATGCGGTTCACGTCGAAGCCGACCACCAGCTGGTTCTCCAACCCGCCCAGATCGTGCGCGATATTGGCGGTGGTGCGGTTCCCGGTCTGCTTCTGGATGTGATAGAGTTCCAGGAAGCTGGACTGGCGGATCTTCGCCGGGCTGGTTGCGGTTGCGGGGACGTAGGTCACGTTCTCCGCGTTGTTCCAGTACTTGTTCGCCCATAAGTGGTAGAACGTGCTGCGGATGGCGATTGCCTCGGACGGGGACCATTCCAGCTTCGCCTGGCTCCAGTTGTCGCGAAAGCGCAGGTTCGCGTCGGTGACGTTGTAGTTGTTGCGGCGGATCGACTTGTCGAGCTTGCCGTTCACCAGCGGTACGCCGAACCATGTGCGCGGCTTCTGCGTGCTGAAATCGTGCGACAGGGTGATGCTGAGGTCCGGGGCGGGCTTCAGGCGGACCGCGCCCGAAAGCGCCAGTGCGCTGCTGTCGCCCCGGTCCATCCAGCCATCCGAACGGCGATAGCTGGCGTCGGCGCGGAAACCGACCAGATCGTTGACCGGGCCGCCCGCGCCCGCCGCGATGGAGTAGGTTCCGAAGGATGCCACGCCGGCGCGCCCGCCGATCTCCAGCGTATCGCCGGGCTGGCGGCGCGTCACGTTTACCGCGCCGCCGATCGCGCCTTCGCCGTAGAGGACCGAGGCCGGGCCGCGCAGGATTTCCACGCTCTGCGCCATCCACGGGTCGGCCGGGAAGGTCAGCGTGTTGTTGTACATGCGCATCCCGTCATAAAGCGTCATCACCGAGTTCTGGCCGGTGAAACCGCGCGCGGACAGGCCGTAGCCGAAAACGCCGGACGTGTTGACGATGCCGGTCGCGCGGGCGGCGGCGTCCTGGATCGTCAGGTCTCCGCGCAGGCGGATGGCGTCGCCGTCCAGCGTCTCGATGCTGGCCGGCGTCTCCAGCGGGGTAAGGTTGAGGCGGCTGGCGCTGTCTGTTTTGGTGTTCAGTCGAAGCTGGTCGACGATGCCGGTGACGACGATCACGTCGCCCTCCGCATCGTTCGGGGCCTGCTGGGCGTACGCCGAACCGGCAGCGAAATTGGGCGCAACTAGAGTGAAGGCCGCAAGCGCAGCCGATGCGAAATTGGTCATGTTATTCCCCCCGTCGGCGTCAATCGACGTTGGGCCGGGGCGTGCCGTTCACGAACGGTCGGCGCCGCGCATCGCCCGGACGCCAGGGGCGGCCGACACACGAAACCGATGCGGCCCCAGCCGCTCGTTCGTCGCTCAGACGGAGTTCACCGTGCCGCGGCCATCCCCTGGACCAAGGCAAGAGCGACCAGACACCGGCAGGTCTCCTGGCTCATGGGTCATCGCTTGATATACGGCCTTCCCAGGCCTCGCATGTTACAGCGTCCGGCCCAGTGGCTGGCGGCTCGGCGCTATGCCGTCCGCACATGTATATCGCGCTCGCCACTTACAGTTGCAGGGACAGCTGCGGATTTGGATGGAGAACCACCCGCACCGCATTCCCATTTTAATCCCCTTTCGGGGAACCGACGCGATCTTTACCCGTGCGGATGGCCAAGGGCCGATGCACGAATGCCGCGTTCATATGGTCGGGATTTTCAAATCGCAAGCGTCATGATGAGCATCGGGATCATCGGCTGCGATCCGGCGACCCGGCGCGCATCGCATCGATTACCGCGCGCAGGCCTGCGGACATGTGCTTGCGGGTGGGATAGTACAGATAGAGCCAGTCCTCCGGCTCTATCCAGTGTTCCAGGCAGCGGATCAACCGTCCGCTGTCGACCAGGGGCTGGGCGCGATCTTCCCATACATAGGCAAGCGCGATGCCTGCCAGTGCCGCCTCGATCATCAGTTCATGGTCGTGCAGGGCCAGGGGGCCGGTCGGCTCGAAGTCGATCTCCTGCCCGCCCCGGCTGAAGGACCAGGGGTATCGCGCGGAAGTGGGATACATGTTGCGGATGCAGACATGGTCTTGCAGGTCGGCCGGAGATGTCGGCACCGGGCGGCGCTGGAAATAGGCGGGGGAGCCGACCACCGCGAAGCGCAGGCGCGGATTGATCTTCACTGCGGTCATCCCGTCGCGCAGGCTTTCGCCGAGCCGGATGCCGGCATCGAAGCCTTCCTCGACGATATCGACAAGCCGATCCGTGGCGACGATTTCCAGTTCCAGATTCGGGTTGCGTGCGATCAGTCCGCCGATCACCGGCCCCAGCACGAAGGGCGCGACCGAGTTGGGGGCATTGATCCGCACTTTGCCGAAGGGTGTATCGCGGAACTGGTTGAGCGCGTCGAGCGCCGACCCGATCTTCCCGAAAGCAGGCGAAAGCTGGGCGAGCAGCATCCCGCCCGCATCTGTCAGCGATACGCTGCGGGTGGTGCGGTTGAGCAGGCGGATGCCCACCCGGGTTTCAAGATTGGAGACGGCATGGCTGATGGCGGACGCCGTGACACCGCGTTCCTCGCCTGCCCGGCGGAAGCTGCGGTGGCGGGCGACCGCATCGAAGGCAGCAAGTTCCGAAAGGTCTGTCGTACGCATTACTGATCCTCGCTCAGCATTGAGCGGACAACTATCGATCTAATCGGATCAATAGGAAAGGCGCAAAAAGCACTCGCAAGCCGGTGTTGTTCCTCCGGCCGCCCCGCCGGTCCCCGGCATTTGTCGAAAGGATATTCCCATGAAGATCTGGTTCATCACCGGCGCCTCGCGCGGTTTCGGAGCGCTCGTTACCGAGCGCGCATTGGCGCGCGGCGACGCTGTCGTTGCCACCGCGCGCAAGGCCGAGGCGATTGCTACGCGGTTTGGCGACCCCCCCAATCTGCTGGGCCTGCCGCTCGACGTCACCGACGAGGCGCAGGCGATAGCCGCCGCGAAAGCGGCGATCGACCGTTTCGGTCGGATCGACGTGCTGTTCAACAATGCCGGCTTCGGCGTAATGGGCGCGGTCGAGGAAACCGGCGCTGCCGAAGTGGAAGCGGTCTATCGGACCAACGTGTTCGGCCTGCTGAATGTTACGCGCGCGATCCTGCCCCACATGCGCAGCGCGCGTTCGGGCCGCATCCTCAACGTTTCGTCGATCGGCGGATATCGCGGTGCGGCGGGCTTCGGTGTCTATAGTTCGACCAAGTTCGCGGTCGAGGGGGTGTCCGAGGCACTGCATGACGAACTTGCACCGCTTGGCATTCATGTAACCGTGGTCGAGCCGGGCTATTTCCGCACCGATTTCCTCGATGGCTCGTCGCTCTCCGTCAGCCCCGCCGTGATCGCCGACTATGACGATACTGCGGGCAAGGTACGGACCGTGGCGGCCGGGCTCAGTCACAACCAGCCGGGCGATCCGGCGCGGCTGGCGCAGGTCCTCGTCGAATTCGCCGAGGCGCTCAATCCTCCGGTGCGGCTGCCGCTGGGAAGCGATACCGTCGCGGCGATACAGGCCAAGCATGAGGCCGACGGCGCAATCCTGCGGGAATGGCGCAGTGTCTCGGTGTCCACCGACTTCTGACTTGGAAATGGCCGCGCGGCGTTCCCCGCCGTCGGCGTGCATGCGCGAATCAGACAATGACCTGCGCATGCACCACATAACGCCAAGGGCCGCGCCGGATGGCATCGAAGGGAAAGCATGTCGTCAGGTCCAGTCGTTCGCCTGAGGCGCTGTCGGGCACGGCGTAGCGGTCCCAGCGCACCACGTCCGTGCCGGTCACCCGGTAACGGCGTTTCAGCCCGGCCCGGGTTTCCAGGGTCACGACATCGCCCTTGTGCAATTCGCGCAGGAACCGAAAATGCGTGTCGCGGTGGGCGGCGATGACGGCGGTGCCCGGCTGGCCCGGGGCTGCGCCGCCGGGCAGCAGCGTGGGCCCGAACGCCAGCGCCTGCCCCGACCCGCTGTCCAGGACCATGCGCGTCACGCCAAGTCGCTCTACCGAAAGCCCGGCGAGTGGTGTCATGTCCGCCCAAGGCCAGGGCCGGCGCGGCCTGTGGTCTGCCAAGCTGCGCGCGAAGGCGCGTTCCAGCAGGACCTGCGCGGCCACTGCCTTGGCCGGAACGTAAAGGCCGCGCCCGATATCGGCCACGCCTGCAAGGCACAGCGCGGCCAGCAGGATAACGCAGAGGCCGCGCTTGTGCGCGGCCTCCCTGATACGCGGCAGCGGGATCATGCCGCCCTCCGGCGCATCAGCACGGCGAACCCGGCAAGGCCCGCCAGCAGGAGCGCACAGCCCTTGCCGATCACGCCGAGGAAGCCGGTGGCGGTCTGCGGCAGTTCCAGCGCCTGCGCCTGCATGGCGGCAAGATCGCCTGAACCGTCCCCGACTGCGGTGCGCTGCGCCGCCTGTCCGAACAGGTGGCCGAAATCCCAGCCTGCGGGAAGGTTGATCGGCAGTTCCTCGCGGGTCAGGGGGGCGCCGTCGGGGCGCGAGCGCGTTTCATCCACGGCGACAAGGCTGGTGCGGCTAGTGACGATACCGTTTTCCATGCCCACCCGTTCGACTTCGGCGTCTGCCGCCGTATCGTCCAGCTTGCCTAGCGCGCGGTCCGCCTCGATGTCGGTGATGCGGCGACGGGCCCAGAGCTTTTCCACGGCCGGGCTGGGCAGGGCGGCGGCCAGGTCTACCCGCCGTTCCCACAGCTTGCCGCCGATCCTGCCGCTGACCGTAAGGGTGCCGGCAAGGTGATCGCTGCGGCCCACCAGCACCAGCGGGCGGCCTGCATAGACATCAGGCAGACGCGAGGGCGTCAGGTCGAGCGATCCGCCCTCCACCCGCACCGACAGGTCGCGCACCGCCGGATGGCTCAGCACGTCGAGCAGCGGCATCATCTTCGCCGCCACTTCTCCCGGTGCGCCGACATGGGTGTAGACGCCGCCGCCGATGGTGGACATGCGCTCCATCAGATAGTCGTTGGGGGCCGAACCGATGCCGACCATGAACACATGGCTACGTCCGCCGTCGGCGCCGATGGCAGCCATCATCTCGCGCTCGTTCGAGATTTCGCCGTCGGTCATGAACACGATCTGGCGCAGCACCTCGGGATCGCTCCCGCCGCCGCTGCCGGCATCGGTCAGCGCGGCGCGCAGGGCGGGAAGCATTTCGGTGCCACCCTGCGCTTCGAGCGACCCGGCGAAGCGGCGCGCCAGTGCGACCTGATCGGGCGTGGCGGCCACGCTGTGCTCGAACAGGCGGGTCATGGTGTCGTCGAACCGGATTACGTTGAAATGGTCCTGCGGGCGCAGCGTGCCCAGGGCATGGATCAGGCTGGCCTTCGCTTCGTCCATCGAATCTCCGCCCATCGACCCGCTGTTATCGATCACGAAAACCATTTCGCGCGGAGGCGTGGGCAGGGCGGACAGGTCGGCAGGCGGCGTCACGGAAGCCATCAGGTAATCGCCCTTCGCGGTGTGCTGGGCGAACAGGCCCAGCGTAGGGTCGGCCGAGGCGGAGCGCCATTCCAGCACGAAGTCGCGGTCCGCAGGGACGGCGGTATCGGCCAGTCGGACTGTGCGGTCGTCCAGCGGACCGGACACATTGACGCGGTGATAGCGGCTGATGAGGTTGGCGACATCGAAGCCGGGCGCAAGGCGCACCGCGATCGAGGTGGGGTTGAGGCCCCCGCTCAGTTTCGCACCCACCTTCGGATCGAGCACCGGGGCGGCTGTGACCGCGTTCGCATCCGCCACGGCGGCATCCGAATTCAGGGTATGGGGCGGTGTGTAGCGCGGCCCCACTACCAGCGGCAGGCGCAGCGAGAACGTGCCGTTCGCCTGGGCCACCGGGGCCTGGTACTCGATCGCGATCAGCACCGTCTCGCCGGGGCCGACATTGGCGACCATGGTGGAGAACATGTTGGGCCGTTGCTGTTCCACCAGCCCGGCCTTGCGTCCGCTGGCCTTGGCCTGTTCGTAAGCAGCGCGGGCTTTCTCGCGCGGCTGGATGCGGCCCACGATCACGCGCTGGCCCACCACCATCTTCAACGAATCCACCGCGCCGTCCTGCGACAGCGGATAAAGATAGCTGGCCTCCATCCACTTGTCGGAAGTGTTGCGAAACGCCTGGGTGACGCGCACGCGGGCCACCTGTCCGGTGACGTTCACCTCCATGTCGGTGCCAAGGCGGACGGCGGGGAGGGCCTGGGCAATGCCCTGGCCGCGCAGCATCAGGGTGCCGGCTGCGGGCCCCTCATCTGACTGGTCGCCGGGCGCGGCGTCTTCCCCCGCCTCATCGGCGGCAAGGGCGGCGCCGGCATGCACCGCGAGGGCGGCGGGCGCCCCCAGCGCCAGCACGGCGGCGGGGATCAGGCAACTGCGGAAAGCGAAGGAATGCGGCATGGCTTGGCTCCATCGAAGATCGGGAGCCATCCCTCTATGCGCAGGGCGGTGCGTACAGCCACGAGCAGTTTCGGCCTGTTCCCGCCGCGCCGTGTGCGGGAAAACGCACAATGACGCAGGTGTTGACGGGATGTCCGCATTTGTGCGCAAATAGGCGTAATGACGATGTCCACCAAAATCACGCCCGAAGATGCATCCCAGGCCGACGCGGTATCCGCAGAAGGAATGGAGACGGGTCGCCGGGTGCGTGAGGAGATCGCGCGGCGCCGCATCTCGCGCCAGGCGCTGGCGGACATGGCGCGGATCAGCCTCTCCACGCTGGAGAAAGCTCTGGCCGGAAAACGCCCTTTCACGCTGGCCACGCTGCTGCGGATAGAGGAAGCGCTGGGCGTCAGCCTGCGCGCCGGCTCCGCAGCGCAGGCGCCGAGCGGCGGCGACGTCGCGCCCGAGGCGATGGGCGCTTACTCCCGTTCGGCCGTGACCTGGCTTGAAGGGCGCTACCTCACGGTGCGGCCCAGCTTCGGCACGCCGGGAAGCCTTTTCGCTTATCTCACCACGATCCGCTGGGTGCCCGAGAAGGCTTGCCTCTGTTTCGCGGAATCGGGCCGCTCCGACGCCCGCTTCGAACAGGCCGGGCAGGTTTCGATGCCCAACCTTTCCGGCCACATCTATCTGGTGACCAATGAGCAGGGGCAATACCGCCTCGCCATCCTTTCGCGCCCGACCATCGACGGCGGCCTGTTCGGCATCCTCACCACGCTGGAAGTGGGCCACGGCTCACAACTGGTTCCCGCCGCCGCGCCGCTCGCGCTTGGCAAGCTGGGCGAAGGGGAGGACCCGCAGCTCGGCCTTGTCAGCCCGGACATGCCGCACTTCGCAGCCTACCGCGAAATGCTGAACCGGTCGACCGAAGGCGACTTCGCTCGTCTTCACGGTACGGACTGAGCAAAACTGCGCATATCGCCAATACCGGCGCCGATACGGATCTGAATCGACTTCTTTCAAACCGGTTCGGTTCTAACAACTGTGCCCCAGTCAAATAATCATTAATAACAGCAAACAAGTATAGCTGCAGACCTTCGGGTCAGCGGATGGGATGCCGAGTGATCGACCTTCAAAATACAATTCTGGAGATGATAGCCAAAGGGGAGTCGCTGGCCGACACCATCAATCGCCTGTGCCTGGAAGTGGAGCGGATCGTCCCGGATGCGATCTGTTCCGTGCTGAGGGTGGATTCTCAGGGCTGCCTTC